>CANBYN010000066.1 GCA_947373615.1 Burkholderiaceae bacterium
GAATTCGCCAGCAAACAGAGTCAATATGTCTACTTAGTTCAAAAGATAAACTCAAACCCGCTTATCAATGTAGCAGCCTATGTTGATAATAAGGGCGAAATTCTCAATTACTCACGCTCTTACCCCACTCCAAAAATTAATATAGCGGATCGGGATTATTTTTTAAATGCTCAATTCGCTACTGGTGAAGGAACTTTTTACAGCGTCCCAATTCAAAATAAAAACAATAATGACTGGATTATTTATCTCACTCGAAAGTTGTACAACCGAAATGGTGAATTTCTAGGTCTCATTGTTATCGGCATTTCTTCTGAAGTATTTTCAAAATTTTACGAAATCGTCGGAGAAAGTCTTGGCAAGGGATCCTCCATTACCCTTTACCGAAATGACTTTACTGTGATGACGCGCTGGCCAATAATGGAAAATATCATTGGCCAAAAACAAGCAGATGGAGAAACCATCAAAATAGTGAAGGATCTCAAGCTAGATGCGGGTGTATTGCAATCCAATGAACCAAATCCCGTAAGCAATGAGCCCACCATTGGTCGAATAGTGGCAGCCCGAGTTATCAAGAACTATCCCTTCATTGTTTCAGCCGCAGTAAATGAAGATATCTATATGCAGAGTTGGCGTGAAAATGAAAGGTGGATATGGATATCCGCTGGTGCCAGCCTGATTATCCTGGCCATGAGCATTCATCTGCTACTGAAGGCTAACAAAAAGATTCGGTTGGAACTTGCCGAAAGGATTGCCGCGCAAAAGGATCTCTCAAGGGCTCATGAACGTCTTGAAAGCCGTGTAAAGGAACGAACTGCCGAGCTTTCCCGTGAAGTATCTGATAGAAAGCTAGCTCAAGAAGAGTTAGCAAGGCTCAATTCGCATATCGCCGAAGTCTCGCATCGCGCAGGTATGGCCGAAGTAGCGAATAGCGTTATTCACAATGTAGGAAATGCGCTCAACAGCATTAACGTTGCCGTTACAACAATTAATTCAGAAATTAAGAATACACCACTTCATACTCTTCCAAAGATTGCAACTATGCTTGAGACTCATGAAGATGATTTACCTTCCTTCTTAAGCACTGACGATAAAGGCAAGCAATTGCCTAAATTAATTAGCATGATTTCCAAGCAATGGAAACTTGAAAATACCAACATCCTTTCTGAGACCATGCAACTGCAGGAGAGCGTTTCCCATATTCGGGAAATCGTTAGCCGTCAACAATCCCTCAGTGGCAAGCTAGGAATCGAAGAAATTATTAACATCTCCGACCTAGTTAACAATTGCTTGAGCTTTTATGTCACCAACTTCAAGAATGCGCATATCCATGTATCCATGAACAATGAGCCAAAGCTGGAGTGGACCGGTGATCGGAGTAAAATTACACAAATTCTTCTAAATCTAATCATGAATGCTGAGGAATCTTTAATTGTCAGCAACAATCAACCTAAGACACTCAAAATCACGAGTTTTAATAATAAGAATGGGGGCATTCAAATCGAGGTTTCAGATAGCGGAACTGGAATAGAGCCTGAAGTACTCAATAAGCTCTTTAGCTATGGGTTCACAACCAAGAATTTTGGGCATGGCTTGGGCCTGCACGCAAGCGCCATTGCTGCCAACGAGATGAATGGCACACTTCAAGCATTTAGCTCAGGAAAAGATAAAGGCGCTACTTTCATACTAACATTACCAAAACAGTCATCACTCCCTAGCAATGGAAATATCTAAATTCAACAATAAGCCCAAAAGAATTCTTGTTATTGACGATAACCCGGCAATTTATGAAGACTTTTGTAAAGTGCTTTGCCCAAGCAATACTCCTGCTAAGGAGTTAATTGAATTAGCGAGCTCTATTTTTAGCGAAGAAAGTAAAACTACAGATTTAAACGAATACCAAATTGATTTTGCCCTACGAGGTCAAGATGGCGTAGAAAAAGTAAGATCTGCCATATTAGAGGGTTGGCCCTATATCGTTACCTTTGTTGATATGCGAATGCCAAATGGTTGGAGTGGACTTGAAACCATCAAAAATCTATGGTTGACAGATCCACGACTCCAAATCGTTCTATGTACAGCGTATTCCGATTATTCTTGGGAAGAAATTCGGGCGCGACTAACCCGTCGTGATCGCTTTTTAATATTGAAAAAACCATTTGATAATATTGAAGTGCAGCAAATGGTGGAAACACTGATTAATCGACAGGAGATTGAACAGAGTCTGATAGAAAATAAAAATTTGTTGCAAACTGCTCAAAATATTGCAAGAGTTGGTCATTACACCCTCAATTATCAACACCAGGAAGTAAGTCGCTCCGAAGGTCTTGATGCCCTGTTTCAAATTCCTGCAGACTATGGTCACAGCTATTCTGACTTCTGCAAACTTTTCTCACCAGAATCTGTCGGACAATTCAAGCAATGTATTCTTGGGGCGAGTAAGAATAAAAAATCTTTTGAATTAATTTGCCAGTTTCGCAAAGGAGAACTTGGCAATTATGTCTGGATCCTTGCTGCTGGGCACTGGGAGCTTGATGCAAGCAACACTCCGACCAAGTTCATTGGCACAATTCAAGATATTACGCAAACCCACGATCTGAAGAATCAACTGCGCCTATTAGAGGCCTGCATCTCACAGGCGGATGACGTTGTCATTATTACGGATGCAAGACTTAAAACTGCTGGTGGTCCACGCATTGTTTATGTAAACGATATCTTTCAACAAAGAACTGGATATTCCAAAGAGTTTGCCATTGGAAAAACGTTGGATATTCTGCATGGTCCCAATACACAAAATTTCGCTTTAGAGAAAATCAACAAAGGCCTTCTCAGCAAAAAGCCCGTCCGGGTCGAGATGGTAAATTATGATGTAAATAAGTTGGAATTTTGGGTCGATCTGAACATGTCTCCAATTCAAGATAAAGATGATGAGGTAAGTCATTGGTTGTGTATGCATCGGGATATCAGCAACCAAAAAACTACTTTAGATGCCCTAACCGATAAGGAATTCAGTGTTGTAAAGGCGGTAGCCAGTAATAGCGAAATTACGCTTAAACACATCGCGGATAAACTTCACATCAGCGAGCATACCCTACGCAATCATCTAGCATCAATCTATGAAAAGCTCGGGGTGCGTGGTCGTCTTGAACTCTATATTTTCTGTAGCAAGTTCATGGATGAATCCGATAAATCATAAAAACCAACAAAAATTTAGCACTAAGCAGTAATTGGTATTTTAGTAAAAGCTATATCAGTGAAATTTAAAAAATAAGCCTCGCAATAATCGATTGACAATTATAGTTGGGGAGTCCACCAGCATGACTAAGCCAGTATTCACCCAAAGCTTTATTCGCTGCCTAAATCTGAGGTAGATCAACTAGCTTGGATAAAATTGATTTAACCTAGGGCGATGCACTTCATTCATGCGCTCCCATTGACAATTCTAGTCACGATGTCTAGTTCTGGCATTGCTAATACCTGTGATACTGGACATCTCCAATCTCCCATCAATATCACCACGACCCATAAACAAAAACTTCCCAATTTAGTATTTGACTATAAAAGTTCATCGCTAGTTCTTGCTAATGATGGTCATACCTTACGGATCAGAATAAATAGCCGTAGCCAGTTGAAAGTGGGCAAGCAAATCTATACGCTCTCCCAGATACATTTTCATACTCCAGCAGGAGATCAAGTTGCTGGCGAAGTCTTTCCGATGGGCGCTCACTTTCTTCACAAAAGCACCAGCGGGCAATTATTAGTCTTGGTCGTACTATTTCGACAAGGTGAACCCAATAAAACCTTTAATACTCTTTTAAGCAACATCCCAAAACGGGTGGGTCCTAATCAAGACATTCCCAATACTTCCATTGACATTCAGACCTTGATGCCAACTGAAAAATCGTATTTCCGCTATATGGGCTCTCTGACAGCCTTCCCCTGTACGGAAGGAGTGGAGTGGATCATCTTAAGAGAACCCATCACTGTATCGATAGAACAACTAAGCACATATAAAAATACTTTTTCTGATAATGCCCGTGCTCCTCAATCCATTAATCAGCGCCCCATTCTTGAAAGCATTTAAATCGGCATCGAGAATCAGTCGTCTAATTGCGATAGATCAAATTCACAACCCCTGAAGTCCTGAATAATCAGAACTACCTCTCCTGTTCTGATTAAGGATTTCTATGCACATCAAGTTTGCACCATTCCTAAAAAGTGAAGATTTCTTTTGGCTTACTGCGTTGCTTTTTATTGGAGTGACCCCAATACACAGCAAAGCAGAAACCAAGGCTAACAAGACCATCAATCCAGCAGGCATTGAGGTTCAAGTCACCCAGGAAATGCTTGGAGCAGGCGTCGTTTCAAGCGGCACCATCTTACCCCCCATCCCAGAAGTAACAGGTAACCGTCAGAAACCAGTGGCCTCTTGGGGTAAGCCGCTACCATATCCCATAGTGATCGCTGACCGACGCAATAATCGTTTGATTGAAATAGCCCCAAATAAGAAAATCATTTGGGAATTTCCATCTCCCAGTATTAAAGCCTATCGCGGCAATGAAGATGTGAACTTTTCTCATGATGGCAAACAGCTAGCCGTTAGCGAGGAAGATAACTTTGACGTTCACATTGTTGATTATGAGAAAAAAATACTCGCCTGGACTTACGGTATTCCAGATAGACGTGGCAGCGGTCCAGGACTGCTTAATTACCCTGATGACGCGCACTTACTAGCTGATGGTAAATTTATTACCGCAGACATTCGTAATTGCCGCGTGTTAATTATCGATCCCAAGGATAACTCAACCGTTTCTCAATGGGGAACGCCGGGTAAATGCAAACATAATCCTCCTTACGAATTAGCCCACCCCAATGGCGCGACTCCAATGGAAAATGGGGATATTTTGATAACGGAAATTACTGATTCCTGGATATCTCGCATCACTAGAGAGGGTAAAGTCGTATGGAGCGTTAAGGCCCCCAATATTCGCTACCCATCTGATGCTTTTCCGACCGTTGACGGCAAACAAGTAATCGTTGCTGATTTCTGGAAACCCGGCAGGGTCGTGATTTTCGACCCCCTTACCAGAAAGATCACCTGGGAATATTCTCCCAAGGATGGAGATAGTGCTTTAGATCATTCTTCAATTGCTAGAGAACTACCAGATACTGGCGATGTTCTGATCGTAGATGATCTTAATGACAGAGTGATCGTCGTGGATCGAAAAACAAAACAAGTGATCTGGCAATATGGGGAAAAGGGTAAAAAAGGCTATGCCCCTGGATTACTCAATTATCCCGATGGGGTTGACCTTGATGTATTTAGGGATTGGAAAACAGCTCTCCAGAAATAATATGGCATATTGAGATCCCTGCATTACAAGTCTTTACTTCCATAAAGAAGGCGTATCTCTAATTTCCAATATGCTTTAAAGCATAAGAACCTACGAGGAATTTTCGAGTGCAGCGGCTACCTCATCGCGGTTATTCAATAAAAAACCCGGTCATTTCTGATCGGGTTTTTTATTGAATAAGGTCTGTATCTAAGTCATTTATATAAACATTTAACTAGACATCAATACTGGCAAGACCATTGTACGTAAGATATGCCGAGTACCAGCTCCGCGACTCATAAATGGGAAGCCCATATGGCTATGTGCACCCATCACTAACAAATCAGAACCTTGATCACAAGCATTGTTGAGCAACATATCCATGATACCGATCTCTTCAATGACCATTACTTCTGACCTAGATAAAATTCCGTGGCAACCTAACTGAGCCGAAACCTCACGACAAGACTCCTCGGCTCGTGCAATGGTGGAATCAAAGGAAAGAATAATAGCCTCGTCACATCCCTTGATTAATGTGATTGAATCATTTAGAGCATGGGCAGATTCTCGGGAAGCATTCCACGCAATTAAAGGATGTTTAAATGAGGCGGTAAATTCACCGACGTAGGGAATAATTAAAACCGGTCTTCCAGAATTGGCTAACACCTCTTCAATCAAATCAGGAACCGCAAACTCTTCAGCGTCTCTATCATGCTGACCCATCACCACCAAATCAAAATATCTGGCTTTTTCTGAAACTAACGACAAGATGGCTGAGTCACCGCCTCGATTGATGTCTATCCATTTCGAAGTCAATCCTGTCGTTGCCAATTCAAAAGCTTTTCTACTGGCTTGTGCTGCAGCCGCATAACTCTCGGGAGGCCAGTCAGAGTTAGGCCCCACATGCTTAGCTTGCGCACGTTGAGCAAATACCCCAACCAATCTAGCATTACTAGATTTTGCCAAATCAGCCGCAATCTTCAATCTAACCCCAGATCGCTCGCCACCATCTAGATGAATCATGATGTTCTTCAACATAAAACCCCCTTCAATAAGTATCTACATGAATTATCCCCCGATAAACCAGGTGTAATTTGACCCATATCAAATCAGGTATCAGCATCTGCAGGGGCAATCTCTGAGGCTAGACATCCCCAAATCAAGCAGTTGGGTCCGTTTTATTCAAAAATGGCCCCAATTGGGCACATATGCACGAATTTCTATAATTATTTATAGGGCACTTTTTTAGCCCATCTACCTTCTGAGGAAATAAAATAGAAAAATGCCTAATGCCTTTAATTTCTCAGCCTCCCCTTTCGATTGCTTAAATAATCAAGAACAAAAACTAGTTAAAGATAGCGTGGATATCGCCTACTTTAAAAAAGGCGAAGTCATCCTCGATTCAGGGTTCGCGCCAAGCCATCTCTTTGTGGTGATCAAAGGTTTTGTACGTCAGTTTGAAAATGGAGAAGAAGTGGCCTTATATGGTCCAGATGATTGCTTTGATGGCCGCTCTCTCATGGCCGGCAAAGTATCCGGTCAATTCGTGGCAGTTGAAGAAGTAGTTGCTTACCAATTAGCCAAGAGCGCCGTCAAGGAACTCATATCTGGCAATGCAACATTTGGCGCATTGCTATTTGCCGATCTCTCCAAAAAATTAAATGCCCTAGCTGAAAGAAGAGGGCAATATGAAATTAATTCTTTAAGTCTAGCGTTGGTCAGTCAAGCCTTTCTAAGACAAGCGTATGTGGTAGATGGAAATACTGATCTATATAGCGTAGTGGAGATTTTCCATAATGAGCGCGCCACCAATGTATTAGTTCAAGACCATGCCAATGGAGAAGCCAGGCTGGGCATCTTCACGGCTACCTCTCTGCAAAAAGCCATTCTTGCTAAATTACCCCTTGATAATACAGCCGTAGGACCTTTAAGTAACTATAAGCTGATTACTATTCAAGCATCCGATCATTTGTATGAAGCCTTATCCCTAATGATTCGCCACTCGGTTCATCGAGTGGTCGTCATGGATGGTAAAGAAGTCATGGGCATACTGGAGCAGGTAGATTTGCTGAGTTTTATTTCTAATAGCTCATCCCTAATAACTCAAAAAATAATCCAAGCTAAATCTCTAGATGACCTAAAAGTTCCGGCGCAACAAATTACCGATCTCATTAGCTTGCTTCATCGCAATGGTACAAAAGTTGGCATGATTGCTCGCTTAGTACAAGAACTAAATACCAAATTATTTGAGAGAACCTGGTCTTTAATTGCCAGTTCAGAACTGCAATCCAATAGCTGTCTGTTTGTCATGGGTAGCGAAGGTCGGGGAGAACAAATTCTAAAAACCGATCAAGATAATGGATTGATACTCAAAGATGATTATCCAATAGATGAAAACGTCATCCGTTGCTGCAATAAATATTCTGCCGCACTCTTTACCTTTGGATTCCCAGAATGTCCAGGCAAGATTATGGTTAACAATCCAGCATGGCGAATGTCAGTAAGCGAATTTAGCTCTACAACCAAAAATTGGTTATTAAATCCAAGCCCCGAAGATTTAATGAATCTAGCAATTTTTTTGGACTCCCACCCCATTAGTGGTGATGCTTCCCTGTTAAAAACAGTTAAACAGGCTTTATTCGACCTTATCAATGACAATCAAGTCTTATTAGCAAGATTTGCTGCGGCAATTGATTCGTTCTCAAGCGAAACTGGCTGGTGGAATCGACTGCTGACATTGGGAGGAGAGCAATCTGAGAACAAAGTCAATATTAAGAAGGCTGGAATCTTTACGATTGTTCACGGCATTCGCGCGATGGCACTAGAAAATCACATCTGGGCAAATTCTACGGTAGAGCGTATCCAAGAACTAATACAAAAAAATAAATTACCAAAAGATTTGGGCAATAATGTTATTGAGGCCTTATATCTACTAATGGAACTCAGACTCAATAGCGGCTTGGAAGAATTAGAAACCGGCAAGAAGGTATCTGGGGATGTTAATACCTCCCACCTATCAAGTCTAGAAAGAGATCTTCTTAAAGACTCTCTCAATGTCGTTAAGCGACTCAAGCTTTTCATGCGCCAACACTTCCGTCTTGATTTTGCATGAGCCAGACTCAGCCTAGCATCTTTAAAAAATTCTATAGGTCAATCTGGAAAGAATGGCTCCTCTTTCATCTTGCAGATGAAAAATATAAATTCATGTTTGATCCGCCGCCTCCAAATGAGTGGATTGTGCTCGATTGCGAAACGACCGGCCTTAATATCTCCAAAGATGAAATCATCTCTATAGGTGCAGTCAAAATCATTGGCAATACCCTCATGACAAGCGAGCGGCTAGAGCTTATCGTCAAACCCGAAAAAAAGGTCTCCCCAGAAAGTATCAAAATACATCGCCTGCGTGAGTTGGATGTTGTGAATGGTCTTGATCCGGAAGTGGCTATTGAAAAGCTGATGCATTTCATTGGAAGCCGCCCAATAGTGGGCTACTACTTGGAGTTTGATTTAGCCATGCTTAATAAAGGCATATGGCGAATGTTGGGATTAGGATTACCTCAGCCTAAAATTGAAGTCTCAGCAATGTATTACGA
>CANBYN010000067.1 GCA_947373615.1 Burkholderiaceae bacterium
TAGAAAACGCCCACTCATTCCGACCCGCCTTTCTTATGAAAGAACTGGTGATAGATCCCTA
This sequence comes from Burkholderiaceae bacterium, assembly GCA_947373615.1. Classification (GTDB taxonomy): domain Bacteria; phylum Pseudomonadota; class Gammaproteobacteria; order Burkholderiales; family Burkholderiaceae; genus Polynucleobacter. The sequence continues at coordinate 62 of CANBYN010000067.1, forward strand.
ATAAACCGCTAGGCAAAAACAAAGTAACAAGAACAAACATGAGACCCAAGAAGAACAACCAATATTCAGCAAAGTTGGCGGTAAAGAAGCTTTTAGCTCCACTGACTGCAAATGCTCCAATAATTGGTCCAAGTAAGGTTCCACGGCCACCAACTGCAACCCAAATAGCCATTTCAATAGAGTTGGTTGGAGACATCTCGCCTGGGTTGATGATGCCAACTTGAGGCACAAACAAAGCTCCCGCAATGGCGCACAAAATTGCCGATACAACCCAGACAAATAGTTTGAATCCTAATGGGTTGTAGCCACAAAACATGAGTCGTGACTCAGCATCACGAACCGCTGTAATAACTCTACCCATCTTCGAGGTGATTAGGGCTCGACACAGAATAAAGCTGCCTAACAAAACTAGGAAAGTAATAATAAAGAGGGTGACCCGTGTGCTCGGTGCACTAATGGAGTATCCCAAAATTCTCTTAAAGTCAGTGAAGCCATTATTTCCACCAAAGCCTGTTTCATTTCTGAAGAACAAAAGCATTGCGGCATAGGTTAATGCTTGGGTAATGATAGAGAAATACACCCCTTTAATTCTGGAGCGGAAAGCAAAGTATCCGAATACCCAAGAAATAACGCCAGGCACCAGAACTAACATCATTAGCATCCACCAAAAATGATCACTACCCTTCCAGAACCAAGGTAATTCTTTCCAGTCTAGGAAAACCATGAAGTCGGGTAGTTCACTTTTGTAAACTCCGTCAGTACCAATCTGCCGCATGAGATACATACCCATGATGTAGCCACCGATGGCGAAGAACAAGCCATGACCAAGACTTAAGATTCCACAATAGCCCCAGACTAAATCAAGCGCTAGAGCTGCAATCGCAAAGCACATGATTTTGCCAATTAAAGTCAGCGCATAAGCTGACATATAAAACACGTTGGTATCGGGGACCAACAATGAGAGTACTGGCACGCCAATCAATACACATAACGTGAGCGCAGCTAATGCAATATAGGATCGCTTACTCAGAATAGATTCACGCTCTGGCACCAAAAGACTAAAGCTGGATGAAGGAGCAAGTTTTCTAATATCCATATTAATCAACGCTCCTGCCTTTTAATGCGAATAGGCCTTGAGGACGTCTTTGGATGAAAATGATGATGAACACTAAGATGGCAATCTTCGCCAGTACAGCGCCAATAAAGGGTTCTAGCAACTTGCTGGTGATGCCAAGTCCAAATGCACCATATATTGTGCCGGCAAGTTGACCTACACCACCAAGCACCACCACCATAAATGAATCGACAATATAGCTTTGACCTAGATCGGGGCCAACGTTACCGATCTGAGAAAGTGCAACCCCACCTAATCCAGCAATTCCCGCACCAAATGCAAAAGCATACATATCTACGCGAACTGTTTTGACGCCAACACAGGCCGCCATTGTCCGATTCTGAGTAACGGCCCTAACGAATAGCCCAAGGCGAGTTTTGTTAAGCACTAGCCAGGTAACAATGACTACCGCAATCGCAAATCCAAAAATAATGATGCGGTTATATGGCACCACTAAATTTGGTAGCAACTGCAAAGCGCCTGACATCCAAGTCGGGTTAGCAACTTCTACGTTTTGAGCGCCAAAAATTGTTCTAGTCAGTTGGATCATTAACAAACTAACACCAAATGTTGCTAACAAAGTTTCTAGAGGGCGACCATATAAAAACTTAATCACTGATCTTTCGATTATGATGCCAACCAAAGCAGCAGCAAGAAAGGCCACAGGCAATGCAAATAGCAAATACCAATCCAAATAGCCTGGAGCATATTGCCTAAAGAAGCCCTGCACAATATAGGTTGCGTAGGCGCCTACCATCAAGAACTCACCGTGGGCCATATTAATGACGCCAATCAAACCGTATGTAATCGCTAAACCTAATGCACAAAGCAAGAGGATGCTGCCATAACTAAAGCCGGCAATGACATTGCCCAGAATCTCACCACTGAACTCAGATTTCTTAATTTTGGCTAGAGCCTTCTCGGCAGCCTCCTGAACTGGACCGCCCTCTTTAGCCAGCGGAGCCAATAAAGCTGCTACTTGAGGATCACCGCTATCACCCAATAAGGCAATAGCTTTTAATTTTGATTCTTGATTATCCGATTGCAAGGCCAATAGAGCCCAAAGCTTTTCTACTTTTAGCTTCAGCACTGGATCGGTTTCAGTTGAGAGCAACTTTTCAACCAATGGAAAAGTATCTGGCTCAGGATCCTTAATCAAAGCATCAACTGCTTTGGTACGAATCCGTGGATCTGTTGATGCAAGCTGTAAGCCTAGCAAAGCATTATCAACCTTGCCGCGCAATTGGTTATTCAAAACTACGTCTTGTAATTCGTCGGATTTTACGGAAATACTTTGTCCTGTAAGTGCATCAACATATTGATCTCCTTTTTTGACAACCGCACTCTGAGGTGATAGGAATAGCACCTCCGCACTTAAGGCTTGAAGAATCTCCAAAGCTTCAGGGCTACCTTCCTTAGATAATTCTTGGACTACTTTTACTTTTGCATCAAAGTTTTCGCCAAATAGAGGCTTTAAATCTGTAACGGTGATTTTTGCAAAAACAACCTCACAACTCAGAAGACAAATTACTGAAAGGAGTAGTTTTAGAAAAAAGGAAGCTCTCATTAAAATTTTTGAAAACCCTCCCCCGTGCGAGGGAGGGAATTTCGATTGAAAATTACTGCACTGAATCAGGCTTGCCTGCATTGCCATCAATGTATGGGCTCCAAGGCTTAGCCGGAATAGCTGTTGGAGTTTTGTAGATCACATTGAATTGACCATCTGCTTTGATCTCGCCAATCATGACTGGCTTAGACAGATGGTGGTTTGCACCCATTACTTCAAGATAACCACTTGGAGTGTTGAGTTTTTGACCAATCATTGCCTTACGTACAGCGTCAACATCAGTTGTGCCCGCTTTTTCAACAGCCGCTTTCCACATCAAGATGCCTGTACGGCTAGCCTCCATTGGGTCGTCTGTCAAAGGTTTGCTGGCGCCAGGCAACTTCTTCTCTACAGAGTAAGCGGCCCATTGTTTTTTCCACTCGTCATTCACTGGATTCTTAACTGACATGAAATAGTTCCATGCGGCTAACTGACCTACCAATGGCTTGGTATCTACACCACGCAACTCTTCCTCGCCAACAGAGAACGCTACCACTGGAACATCTTTCGCTTTTAAGCCTGCATTACCCAATTCTTTGTAGAAAGGAACGTTTGAGTCACCATTGATAGTGGAAACAACCGCTGTCTTACCACCTTGAGAGAACTTCTTAATATTGGCAACAATAGTTTGATAGTCAGAGTGACCAAATGGGGTGTATGTTTCTTGAATATCATCGTCCTTTACGCCTTTAGACTTTAAGAATGCGCGCAAGATCTTGTTGGTTGTACGCGGATATACATAGTCAGTACCCAATAGAACCCAACGCTTAGCGCCTCCGCCCTCCTTACTCATCAAATACTCAACCGCCGGAATTGCTTGTTGATTAGGAGCTGCGCCGGTATAGAACACATTGCGGGACATTTCCTCGCCTTCGTATTGCACTGGATAGAACAGCAAACCATTCAATTCTTCAAATACTGGCAATACAGACTTGCGCGATACAGAAGTCCAGCATCCAAATACAACAGCTACCTTATCTTTTGTTAGCATTTGGCGAGCTTTTTCGGCAAATAATGGCCAATTAGAAGCTGGGTCAACAACTACAGGCTCTAATTTACGACCCAAAACACCGCCACTTTTATTGATTTGATCAATCACCATCAAATCCATATCTTTTAGCGATGTTTCAGAAATAGCCATTGTTCCGGACAAAGAATGCAAGATACCAACCTTAATTGGTTCTTTGCTTTGAGCCATTGCCAAATGACTTAAGCCTGTAAAACTTAAAGCTGCCGCTAAAGCTGATAACCTCAAAATTGATCTACGTTTCATGTCTCACCTCTTCTATAAATTAATCATTTGGGCAGGAATTCTTAACGCCTATAGTCATTAAAGGATCGTTCAAGTTGGTGAAAATTAAAGAATTCCCCAAAAGAGAGCATATGCACCAAAAATAGGCATAATTCTTAGACAGATCGCACGATACGGGCACATTTGCAGCACTTGCAAATGAAAAACTCGGAGTTCCGCAATCTAAAAGTAGTTCATTGCTCCACTAGCAGAACGATATGTTTGTTAGGATTGCGATGGAAGATGTAAGAGGCTACTTGCGCACTTAGTGACATAAATAGAAAAACGACTTAGGAATCTCTTCCTAAGTTGCCAATTTCATTGATGGCCCCACTAGAACTTGAACTTAGTTCCAAAGGATTATGAGAGCAGACCCTGATATATAGAAGGTCTGCGGGGGTAAGCAAGTACATGTGCAGTAATTTTTACTATAAGTATGCGTTACTTTAAGCAACACTTAACAAGCTAGTCCAGATTGATATTGTTTTCTTTGATCACTTTGGCAGAGCTTTGAACTTCATTCTTTAGCCAATATGTAAATTCCTGAGGCGTCATTGGAGCAGGATCAGCACCCGCTGTTTTGAGTGCCTCCCTTACTTCAGGCATCTTCATAATTTTCAATACTTTTGCATTGAGCTTATCAATGATTGGAGCCGGAGTGCCTGCTGGCGCTAAGAGACCCTGCCAACTTCCAGTTAAGAAGCCTGGCAAAGTTTCAGCAACAGTGGGGGTATTGGGAATTAATGATAATTGCTTTGGGCTAGATACCGCGATTAGCTTAATTAAGCCACTCTTTACATGAGGATAAGTTGCCGTCATTCCATTAAAAGTCACATCGACTTGGCCGGCACCCAGATCGGTAATAGCTTGCGCGCCACCCTTGTATGGAATATATGCCCAATCAATGTTAGCTTGTTTTGCAAAGACGACCCCAGCAAGATGATTGGCGCTACCACTACCTGCAGCAGATGCAAAGTTCAACTTACCTGGATTCTTTTTGGCATAAGAAATTAATTCAGGAACGGTATTAAAAGGCGTCTTATTACTCGCTACCAACAAATGGGGCGAATACGCGATCATCGTGATGGGAGCAAAGTCTTTCAATACATTAAAAGATAAGTTGGAATACAAGGTCTGACTAATACTTAGTGTGCCAACATCCATGAGTAACAATGTATAGCCATCAGGAGCAGAATGTACAACGATTTCTGCTCCTAGGTTGCCGCTTGCGCCTGGTTTATTTTCCACTACAACAATTTGCCCCCACTCATCTCCCATCCTTTGTCCAATTAAGCGCGCGAAGACATCTGAAGTACCGCCAGCAGGAAAGGGAACAATGATGCGAATCGGTTTATTGGGATAGTTGGATGCGCTAGGAGACTGAGCGTTTGTACATAGGGTGAATATGCAAGCAAAACTACATAGAATATATTTCGCTTTACTCAACATACTTACCCTCCTCTCTTATAGTCCTGAAATAGAAAAGTGGATCTTTTCTAATTCTCTAGCCATTTGCTTTTGCTGCTCTACCGTCAATGAAACCAAAGGCGGACGCACTCGCGCCCACTCTGGATCTTTACTGAAATGCGCAATTACTGCCTTCATAGTAGGTACTGTGGGAAATTTTATTAAGGCCGCACGTACCAGATCTAGCTCAGCTTGGAGTTGATCTGCATTGGTGTCATGCCAATGTGCAGCTAAATAGGCAATGCGGCAAGGATCAATATTGACCATCGATGAGATGCAGCCATAACCACCAGCTCGCATCGTTCTAAGAAGAAATATTTCATTACCGGCAAACATCCGAAAGCCTCGAGGTCCAAATTGTTTTAACACTGCTTCGGTATAAGTCCAATCGCCAGAGGTATCTTTCATGCCAGCAATGGTGTTGGGATAGGCAGTGATGAGTCTTTCTAGTAAGCCTAGACTCATCGAGATCTGAGTAATCGGCGGGATGTTGTACAGATAAATTTGCAATCGGCTATCCCCCACCTGCTCTATCACTTCAGCAAAGTGAGCAAATAGTCCATCGTCAGAAACGTCTTTGTAATAAAAAGGTGGGAGCATCAATACCCCAGCGCACCCTGCTTTTACTGCAGTAGAGGTCATGAATACTGTCTCAGCAACGGAGCAGGCGCCCGTACCGGGCATTGTGACCTTGGGATCTAAGCCACCTGCGATTAATTTCTCCATCACTTCCATCTTTTCAATTGAAGAGATGGAGTTTGATTCGGAGTTAGTACCAAAGATCGCAATCCCAGCATCATTGCTTCTAAGCCACTGGCATTGCTTAAGTAACTTTTGCACGTCAATGTGGCCCTGAGCATTAAATGGACTAATGACTGGTGCCAATACAGCAGGAAGAGTTGTTACTTGCACTGTTATTTCCTTAAATGTATTGCCGCATTACATAATTTGCTCTTAGCGAACTAAACAAGGTTGTTTATTATTGAATTTCCAATTCGGAATCAGAAATTGCATGGCAATCCCATCATCTCTGGCACCCAAGGCTTTTTCTTTATAGAGTTGATGGGCCTTTTCAATTGCCGACATATCTATCTCAATACCTAAGCCCGGTTTTTTTGGAACTTGTACATGTCCACTCTTGATCTGCAGGGGCTCTTTGGTCAAACCTTGCCCATCTTGCCAAATCCAGTGAGTATCAATCGCAGTAATCTTGCCAGGAGCAGCTGCCGCAACTTGCGTAAACATCGCTAGCGAGATATCAAAGTGATTATTCGAATGTGAGCCCCAAGTTAAACCCCATTCATGGCACATCTGCGCAACTCTGACTGAACCAGCCATGGTCCAAAAGTGAGGATCAGCTAAAGGAATATCCACCGACTGCAATTGAATGGCATGCTGCATTTCTCTCCAATCGGTAGCAACCATATTGGTAGCAGTTGGCAATCCGGTGGCGCGACGAAACTCTGCCATCACCTCTCGCCCTGAGAAAATACCCTCTGCTCCAACTGGATCTTCTGCATATGCTAAGATGCCGTGCATTCCACGCATCAAACGAACCGCATCTTTGAGCAGCCATCCGCCATTAGGATCTAAAGTGACGCGCGCCTTTGGGAACCGCTCTGCCAAAGCAGTAACCGCTTCAATTTCTGCTTCACCAGATAACACGCCACCCTTGAGCTTAAAGTCATTAAAGCCATACTTTTCATAAGCTGCTTCTGCTGATTTAATCAGCGCTTCGGGTGTTAGCGTCACTTCATTGCGGATTCTGAACCAAGCATCTGCTGCATCTTTTTCTGTGCGATAGTCCAAATTAGTTTTGGATTTATCGCCAACAAAAAACAGGTAGGCCAACATCTCTACTGAATTGCGTTGTTGGCCTTCACCTAAAAGCTCAGCAATTGAGACATTGAGATATTTGCCCATCAAATCTAGCATGGCAGCTTCAATAGCAGTTACAACATGGACTGTGGTGCGCAGGTCGAAAGTTTGTAAGCCACGACCACCAACATCTAGCGTAGCAAAGCGATTGCGTACTGCGTTAAGCGCTGCCTTATAAGAACCAATCTCAACCCCAACAATAAGATCGGAAGATTGCTTTAGGGTCTCTTCAATTTTTTGACCCCCTGGCACTTCTCCAACCCCAATATTGCCCGAGCTATCTTTCAGAATCACTATATTGCGCGTGAAATAAGGGCCATGGGCACCACTCAAATTGAGTAGCATGCTGTCTTGTCCTGCGACAGGAATCACCTGCATCTCAACGATGGTTGGAGTCTGATGTGTACTCATGAAATTTCTTATTTACTAGCTTAGTTAGCAGTGATATTGCGTGATTCGATCAACTTGTTCCAACGCTGATCTTCTTGGGCTTGATATTGAACAAATTGTTCTGGGGTGCTAGCAACGATTTCATAACCCAAATCAGTGAAGTTTTTCTTGTTTTGAGGATCATTCAAGCCTGCAATAACCGATTTGTAGATCTTAGCTTTGACATCGGGCTGCAAACCTTTGGGAGCAACGACCGCCTGCCAACTATAAGCAACTACCTCTTTGTAACCCAACTCACCGAAAGTGGGTACATTGAGCAGAACGGGAGATCGCTTCGTACCGGCTACCGCTAATACTCTTAACTTACCAGCTCGAATAAATTGAATGACTGAATTGACATTAGCAAAAAGAGCGTCAAGTTGACCGCCAATGGCATCAGTAATTGCTGGGCCACCACCCTTATAAGGAACATGAATACCGCTCGTACCCGTTTGTTGCCAAAAGATTTCGGTAGCCAAGTGATCCGAAGATCCACTACCTGAAGAGCCAAAGGACAGTTTTCCGGGATTGGCTTTTTCAGCCGCAATTAAATCAGCCACTGTTTTATAGGGTGAATTTGCTGGCACTACTAAGACATTCGGTGATTGCAGACCTACTGTAATGTAGTCAAAATCTGTTGCAGCGTTATAGGGCACATTAGGTAATAAATGGGGCACGATCACCAAGGGGCCCAAAGAAGTGGCTAACAAAGTATATCCATCAGGAGCAGCCCGTTTAACAAAACCAGCCCCGACTGTGCCTGTGGCACCTGGCTTATTATCAATAATGACGCTCTGCCCTAATTCCTCAGTCATCTTGGGAGCAATGGCTCGGGCCATTTGATCGGTTGAGCCCCCTGGCGGAAATGGCACCACTAAAATAATTGCTCTAGTTGGATAGGCTTCTGCCATCAGTGCCGAACAGGCCAGCATTGCACAGAGACCCACCAAGAATTTAATGAATGAATTTGGTTTCATATTTTTTAGTATTTTTTAATTGAAGATCTTATATAGCTCATTCTGCTTTAATATTGCCATCTTTAATGACTTTCTCA
>CANBYN010000068.1 GCA_947373615.1 Burkholderiaceae bacterium
TTAACCAATGAAAGTGTTCAACAGCACCCTGATAAACATAGGGAAGAACTGCATAGGCTCCACCAAAGGTAAGGAAAGCAGCCTTAGTAAAAAACCAAGCTAATTGCGGATACAGAGTCTTCCACCCGAAGATGGCGACTAAGGCGCCAATTGGTAGCAGCCAACAAGCGAATGCAACCAAGGAGTGGCGAATGGTTTTTTGATAAGTAAATTGTGCATGCTCTGGAGTGGGGGTGTGGTCGTCAATGATGGCCTCACCAAATCCTTTAACTTCTTTATTGCCATGCCCGTTATGTTGCTGGAAGTATTCGGGGTAACGCTTGCCGCCCCAATAGCCAATAGCAGCAGCAATGGCAACGATGATCGGAAAGGCTAAATTGAGAACGAAGATCGCTAAAAAGGATCCAAGTGCAATCCACTTGAGCGCCTGGTTGTGGATTGTGCGTTTACCGATGCGGACTGCCGCATGCAACACAATTGCCGTGACGGCTGGTTTGATGCCAAAAAAGATTGCGGCAATCCACGGCACTTGCCCAAAGGTGAGGTACACCCAAGATAGGCCAATCAAAATAAATAAGGACGGCAGCACAAAGAGGGTGCCCGCCAAAATACCGCCCCAACTCCGATGCATAAGCCAGCCAATGTAGGTCACTAATTGCTGAGCTTCCGGCCCTGGTAGCAGCATGCAGTAGTTCAGCGCATGCAAAAAGCGCCGCTCAGAAATCCAGCGACGCTTTTCAACTAACTCTTGATGTAGAACTGCAATTTGTCCAGCAGGACCACCAAAACTAATAAAACCTAATTTTGTCCAAAAGCGAAGTGCTTCCTTGAGGGAAACAGCATTCGGTTTGAGTTGCTCTTGGCTCAAGTTATTCGGCCATGCCCACAGCTACCTGGCTAAATCCGTTATCCACATAAATAATCTCTGCAGTAATAGCGCTAGACAGATCGGATAGCAAGAATGCGGAGGCATTTCCTACTTCTTCAATTGTGACGTTGCGACGCAGTGGAGCGGTATTTTCAAAATTACTTAATAGCTTTCCAAAGTCTTTGATGCCGGATGCCGCCAAAGTTTTAATCGGGCCTGCAGAAATTCCGTTCACGCGAATACCTTTGGGGCCTAATGAAGTTGCCAAGTAACGAACTGAGGCTTCTAAAGATGCTTTAGCCAAACCCATCGTGTTGTAGTGAGGCACTGTGCGCATAGAGCCGAGATAGGTTAAGGTCAGTAGTGATGCGCTGTCTTTTAGCATTGGTAATGCCGCTTTTGCCATTGCAGGGAAACTGTATGCAGAAATGTCATGGGCAATTCGATAGGCTTCGCGACTTAAACCATCCAAGAAATCACCCGCAATTGCCTCCCGAGGAGCAAAGCCAATCGCGTGCACAAAGCCATCAAACTGTGGCCAGGATTTAGCTAAATCCTTAAATAACGCCTCAATTTGCTCATCGCTGCTGACATCGCAGTTAAAAATCAACTCGGAGTTAAATTCTTTAGCAAAATCAACGATTCTGTCCTTAAAGCGATCGCCAACGTAGGTAAAGGCTAATTCAGCACCTTCACGATGACATGCCTTGGCAATGCCATAGGCAATAGAGCGGTTAGAGAGGAGTCCGGTAATGAGGATTTTTTTGCCGGTGAGAAAGCCCATGTTGTGTCCTTTGCTTCAAATATGATTTGCTATCTACAATTGTTGCATATATGCCGACCCTTAAGCCCATTCTCCAACTTGCCTCTTTCTTATTCCTAGCCCTGCTAGTGGGGCTTTGGGGCAATACCGTGCAGGCGGCGCAAGGGATAGCCCAGTATGGCAAACCCAAATATGCCGACGGATTTAACCATTTTGACTATGTCAACCCCAACGCCCCTAGGGGTGGGACCCTTACTTTGCCCAATCCAGGGCAAAGAACCAGCTTCGATAAATTTAACCCCTTCACTCTACGTGGTGTTACGGCTCCGGGTATTGAGTTAATGTTCGAATCCTTGGCTGAAGGAAGCGCCGATGAAACCTCGAGTGTTTATGGGTTATTGGCTGAAGATATTCAAATTGCCGCCGATCATAAATCAGTGACTTTTCGAATACGACCTGAGGCTAAGTTTTCTGATGGCAGTCCGGTATTGGCTGCGGACGTAAAACATAGTTTTGATGTTTTGATGAGCGGTAAAGCGCACCCTCGTTATAAAACTACCTTTTCCGATATCAAAGAGGCAGTAGTACTTTCAGAACGATCTGTGCGTTTTGATTTTAAAAATAACAATACAGAGTTGCCAATTTTAGCTGGAACTTTACCAATTTTTTCTCGCAACTGGGGGAAGCAAGCTGATGGTTCCATTGTTCCCTTTGAAAAACTTGCCTTCGAGACCCCTCTTGGAAGCGGTCCTTATCTGATCGAATCCTTTAAAGCTGGTAAATCTATTATCTACAAAAGAAATCCTCAATATTGGGCAGATCAATTAAGTAAGCCGCTCAATATTCGGGTTGGATTTTATAACTTTGATCGCGTGCTCTACAAACTTTACAGTGATGACGCTGTACGTCTTGAGGCCTTTAAGGCTGGAGAGTTTGATGCACTTGTGGAGTACCGCGCCAAGATTTGGGCAAAAGGCTATGTAGGCTCTAAATTTGATAATGGCACTTTACTAAAAATAGCATTCTTAAATCACAATGGCGCCGGCATGCAAGGCTTTGCCATGAATTTGCGTCGCCCATTATTTAAAGATCCGCGCGTCCGTGAGGCATTGGGTTACGCCTTAGATTTTGAGTGGCTTAATCGCCAAATATTTTTTGATCAATACAGCCGTATTAACAGTTACTTTACGAATAGCGATTTAAGTGCAAACTTCGATGGCCCACGTAAGCCCACCGATGAGGAGTTGAAATTACTCAAGCCACTTAAGGCCAAGTACCCACAATGGGTGCCTGATGCTGTATTTGAGCCAATGTCTGCTGCGCCATCAACCAAGCCACCAGGTAGCTTGCGTCAAAATTTAAAGAAAGCTCGTGAACTCTTAATGCATGCTGGCTGGCAGTATCGTGATGGTGCCTTGAGAAATGAAAAAGGAGAACCATTTCGTTTTGAAATTGTGGAAGATGGCGGCTTCTTTTTAAGAGTGATTTCATCTTATATTCGCAATTTAGAAAAGCTTGGAATTCAGGTAGACATTCGCACGAGTGATTTTGCCTTGCATCAGAAGCGCATGGATGAATATGATTTTGATATGACAACGATTCGATTTCAAGATTCGCAAAATCCAGGAAATGAACTATGGGATCGTTTTGGTAGTCTGGCCGCTAAAGAGAAAGGCTCTGATAATGTAATTGGGATTCAATCGCCCGTGGTCGATGCTTTGGTAGAAGAAATTACTAAGGCTCAAAATCGTGACCAATTGCGCACTGCAGCCCGAGCATTAGATCGGGTGTTATGGAATAGTTATTATGTTGTTCCGCAGTGGTACAACCCCACTCATCGTGTCGCCTATCGTAAAGAGATGCGCTACCCAGAGCCGCCACTGTACTACTCGGCAGAAGCATGGATTATGCAAAATTGGTGGAAAGAAGAGGCTAAATAATGCAAGGTCAAATGCGTGCCTATATCTTAAAACGCTTGCTGTTGATGATTCCAACGTTGCTAGGCGTTTTAACCTTGACGTTTGCTGTGGTGCAGTTTGTCCCAGGAGGACCCGTTGAGCAAATGGTCTTAGAACTCAAAGGTAAGGGAAGTGCAGCAGTAGGAGGTTCTGAATCCTCTGGCTCTGGCTCAACTTATCGTGGACGTCAGGGAGTAGATGCGCAACGTTTGGAAGAAGTAAAAGCACTCTATGGTTTTGATAAGCCACCAGTTGAACGCTACTTCATGATGTTAGGGCGTTTTGCGCGTTTTGATTTGGGCCAAAGTTATTATCAACATGAAAGTGTTTGGCATCTAGTCGTCTCTAAATTGCCAGTTTCTATCAGTATTGGTCTATGGACCTTCTTTATTACGTATTTAGTTTCAATACCGCTCGGTATTGCAAAGGCGGTGCGAGATGGTTCTCGTTTTGATGCAATAACCAGCAGCATGATCTTGGTGGGTTATGCCATTCCTGGCTTCGTATTGGGTGTGCTCTTACTTGTGATCTTTGGTGGAGGAAGTTTCTTGCAAATTTTCCCACTGCGAGGCCTTACTTCAGACAATTGGAGCGATCTGAGTTTAATTGGCAAAGTGATGGATTACCTCTGGCATTTGGTTTTGCCTATCACCGCTTCAGTTTTGGGAAGTTTCGCTGTGGTCACCATGCTTACTAAAAACTCATTTTTAGAAGAGATTCGTAAGCAGTATGTTTTGACTGCTAGAGCAAAAGGACTTACTGAAAAACAAGTCTTATGGAAGCACGTTTTTCGTAATGCATTATTGCCTTTGGTTACAGGTTTCCCAGCAGCCTTTATTGGAGCATTCTTCACTGGGTCACTCTTGATTGAAACCTTGTTTTCTTTAGATGGTCTTGGATTACTCTCCTATGAGTCAGTAATGCGCCGTGATTATCCAGTTGTTTTTGGCACCCTTTATCTATTTACCTTGATTGGTTTGTTCACCAAACTGATCTCTGATCTTTGTTATGTATACGTAGATCCACGCATTCAGTTTGGTGCGGGAGGTGGTTCATGAATCGTTGGCAGCGTTTCAAAAACAGTCGCATGGGCTATGCGAGTCTTTGGATCTTCATGGTGTTGTTTGGTTTATCGCTTTGTGCTGAGTTGATTGCAAATGACAAACCCTTGATTGTTCGCTATCAAGGTAAATTTTATTTCCCGATAGTCAAGAGTCAGCCAGAAACCATATTTGGAGGTGACTTTGCCACCCCCACAGACTTTTTAGATCCAGATATTCGTCAAAATATTACAAGCGATGGTAATTGGGCCATCTATCCGCCGATTCACTATAGCTACGAAACACTTAATTACTTTTCAAAAGTGCCTAACCCAGCACCGCCATCATGGGAAAACTGGCTCGGCACAGATGATCGCGGACGCGATGTCTTAGCGCGCTTGATTTACGGGTTTCGTTTATCAATTTTGTTTGGCTTGGCGCTGACGATAGTCGGAGTAAGTGTGGGCATTATTACTGGATCTTTAATGGGATTTTTTGGTGGTAAGTTCGACCTTGTCTCACAGAGAGTTATTGAGATTTGGTCAGCAATGCCAGAGCTCTACCTCTTGATTATTTTTGCATCCATTTTTAACCCCAGCGTTTCACTCCTCATTATTTTACTTGCCGCTTTTGGATGGATGGGTTTATCAGATTACGTACGTGCAGAGTTTTTCCGTAACCGTGCCTTAGAGTATGTGCGGGCAGCTCGTGCCTTAGGATTAACTAATGTACAAATTATGTGGCGTCATATTTTGCCTAACAGTTTGACACCCGTAATTACCTTTTTACCATTCCGTATGAGCGCAGCCATTCTATCCTTAACAAGCTTAGATTTTTTGGGTTTAGGTGTTCCTCCAGGTACGCCGAGTTTAGGGGAGTTGCTCTCTCAGGGTAAGAGCAATTTAGATGCTTGGTGGATTTCTTTATCAACTTTTGTGGTGTTGGTGGCAACCTTGCTGTTGCTTACTTTTATGGGAGAAGCATTGCGTAATGCCTTTGATTCTCGTAAGGCGAGCATGATCAGTGGAGGGCGCTCGTGAGCAAGCTTGACTCGAATCTCCAGGCATTACTTCGTTATGAGAATCTTTGCATCTCCTTTGGTTCAGGTCGCCGTGAAAAGTTTGCTGTTAAGAATCTCAATTTAGAGATCGGTGTTGGTGAGCGGGTTGCCTTGGTGGGTGAGTCAGGCTCTGGTAAGACCCTGACGGCTTTAGCTCCATTAAGGTTGGAGCCTGAGAGTGCTAAGGTATCTGGAAAGATTCTTTGGGGTAAAAAAGATGGCAGCAGTAGTGTGGATTTGTTGTCATTACCAATGCAAGAGATTCGCGAGATTCGTGGGCGAGAAATTGCCATGGTGTTTCAAGAGCCTATGACCGCTTTGAACCCATTATTCACTGTTGGCAATCAAATTATTGAAGCGGTACAGATTTACCAGCCATTGATCTCTAAATCGGATTCTATAGATGCGGCCATTAATCTTTTAAAAAAGACGGGCATCCCTGAACCTGAACGTCGCTTTCATTCATACCCTCATCAACTCTCGGGAGGGCAACGGCAGCGTGCCATGATTGCTATGGCCTTAGCATGCAAGCCACGACTCTTGATTGCAGATGAACCTACTACTGCATTAGACGTGAGTTTGCGTCTACAGATTTTGGAGTTGCTAAAAGAGCTGCAGGAAGAGTCTAAAAATGACGGTGGCATGGGAATCTTATTGATTACTCACGACCTCAATCTGGTAAAACATTTTGCGCAGCGAGTGGCTGTACTCAATCAAGGTATCTTGATGGAATCTGGTCCAACCAAAAAAGTTTTTGATCATCCCGATGATTCCTACACCCGCGCTTTGGTTAACAGCTCACCAGTCCGGGACATAGCACCGCTGATACCTTTGGCACCCGTGCTCCTTAAAACGGAAGAGTTGTCGGTCGCTTACCCTAGTGCAGAATCTGGCTCTTGGTTTACAAAGGCACCAGATCATAAAGTATTAAGAAAAGTTAGCTTCGCATTAAAGCAGGGGCAAACAATTGGTGTCATTGGAGAGTCTGGTTCAGGTAAGACAACATTAGGAATGGCTATTCTAGGGTTGCTTGGGGATTCCGCAGCAGAAGTTTCTGGCACAGTGGATGTGCTAGGTGATGATTGGCGAACTCTCAAACCATCTGAACGTCGTGCCATGCGCTCGAGTTTGCAGGTAATTTTTCAGGATCCTTTTGGATCGCTCTCACCGCGTATGAATGTATTGCAAATTGTTTCTGAAGGTTTGGATGTTCATTTTCCTAAACTGACTTCCGCTGAACGAGAGTCTCGTGTAATTGATATGCTCAAAGAAGTAGGGCTTGATCGCTCTGCACTTATGCGTTACCCCCATGAGTTTTCTGGTGGTCAGCGTCAACGAATTGCGATTGCTCGAGCGCTGATCTTGCGCCCTCAAATTTTGGTGCTCGATGAGCCCACCTCTGCTTTAGATGTCTCGATTCAAAAGCAGGTGTTATCGCTACTGACGGAATTACAAAAGAAGTACAACTTGGCATATCTAATGATTAGCCATGATTTAGCTGTGATCAGAGCAATGTCTCATGAGGTAATGGTCCTCAAAGATGGCAAAGTGGTTGAGTTTGGCGACACGGAATCCCTAATTAAGCATCCCCGCCAGATCTACACGAAAGAATTATTTACAGCAGCAGAATTGACTTAATAGCCTCATTAAAGGCCATCTGAATGGGCTAAATTGGTGCATTAACCCTTTCCCTAAGAATTTTTCTATTTATAAACAGAGACTTATGAATACAGTAAAGATTTGGATAATAAAGGCTTCTTTGTTAAACTAATTCGATGTCATTGAAAAAAGCACTACTTTTAAAAGTCTTAGGATTGGCCTTGAGTACGCTCATGTCTGTATCTGCATATGCTGCAGATACAGCGGCGGATGCATCTGCCGATGCTATCGTACCTAAGGAAAGTATGTTCCAAGCAGGGCGCTCTTATATTGCCCGTGTTTCGGATCGCTTGGCCGATACCGTTACTGGAAAATCAGAAGAGCTAATTAACCGAGCGATGGAAGTAATTGGAGTGCGTTATCGCTGGGATTCTGAATTGCCCCAATCTGGTTTGGATGGTAGTAGCTTTGTTGGCTATGTTTTTAAAGACAAGCTCGGATTTTTGTTGCCACGTAAATCTACTCAGATGAGTCGAGTTGGTAAACCTATCAACCGTGAAGAACTACAACCAGGTGACCTTGTATTTTTTAATACGATGCGTTTAACTTTTTCGCACGTCGGAATTTATGTTGGTGATAATAAATTCATTCACTCGCCCTCTAAAGGTACGAATGTTCGTGTAGATGATCTTGGCAGTCTTTATTGGGACAAGCGTTTTGATGGGGCACGTCGATTAGATGGAAGCGACAATCTCAATGATACTGAGCGTCAAGAATTGCTAAATGAAGTAAAAAGTTTGAAGCGTAGATCTCCAAGCTTTTAATCGGTAGCGCTCTAGCTCCCTAGAGCTGAATTCTCTCAGACTCTCAGTTTTTCTTTAATTAATGCCATTTGTTCTTGGGCTGCTACTTCGCCAGAAAGAATGGCTGCATTCCTAGACTTGAAATCACCGCTACTCATTTGTTTTAGCTGAGGTTGAATCACAATATCTGCGCTTTTGAGTTCATGTTGATTGATACTGCGTTGCATGATAGAAATTGTTTGCTGCAGTATTCCAAAGGTGCCGCTGGCATCTTGATGAACGGGTTCAGAAGAAATATTCACGGCGATCACTAGGGTTGCCCCCATCTGTCTTGCATAGCTCACTGGTACTGGCGCCACCAATCCACCATCAACATATTCTTTGCCATTGATAACTGCCGGCTGAAATACGCCGGGCACACTACAGGATGCACGTACTGCTAAACCTGTGTTTCCTGTCCTAAACATGACTCCTTTGCCGGATTGCAATTCAGTGGCAACGATTCCCAAGGGTATGCGCATTTGCTCAATCGCTTTGTTCTGAACTTCTCGATTCACCATGTTCTGTAATGCATCCCCCTTAATGAGGCCGCCAAAACGTCCTGCGAACGGTAGGCCCCAGTCAGCAATCGTTGCTTCATCCAAGTTTAGAGCTAGGCGATTGATCTCATTGCCAGTGGCGCCTGAGGCTAGAAGGGCGGCGATCACGCTACCTGCGCTACTTCCCACGACGATATCGGGTCTAATTCCTTGGGCTTCTAGCGC
>CANBYN010000069.1 GCA_947373615.1 Burkholderiaceae bacterium
GGTTAAAGCATTAGTTAAGACGGACTTTTAATCCGTTGGTCGCAAGTTCGAATCTCGCCCGACCCACCAAGCATTACTAATTCTTCGCTCTGTGGGGCTTTTTTATTGCCCTCTTCCAATAAACAACAAATCTCACTACACAGCTAGGATTTCGGGGTAAGCTCTTATAAAAAATAAATCTATGAACCGAGACCACAATGAGATTTTTCTTTGCATGCGCATTCTCCTTAATGCTTAGTACAACGGCAATGGCGCAACTTGAAGTCATGATCTCTGGTGGCTTTTCGGGCCCATACAATCAAATGCTGCCGGCCTTTGAAAAGATGACCGGCATTAAAGTCATCACAAAATCAGGTGCATCACAAGGATCTGGTCCCAAAACCATCAAAGCACAGCTTGCTGCAGGCACAACTGCAGATATCGTCATTCTGTCACGCGAGGGCCTCGCTGAGCTCATGGAACAAAATAAAATTCTTCCCAATTCGGATTTTGACTTAGCGAAAGCGCCTTTAGGTCTTGCAGTACCCGCAGGAAGCCCAAAGCCTGATATCTCGACTACCAAAGCCTTTGCGGATGCATTAATTAAAGCAAAAAAAATTGTTGTTCCAGGCAGCACTAGCGGAATTTACTTAAAGAATGATTTATTTCCCAAGCTCGGTATTAGCGATCAAATCATAGTGCAAGTTACCGAACGTGGCACCCAAGCTGCGGCCATATTGGCAGCACGCGAAGCGAACATTGCCGTTCAACCGAGTAGCGAACTAGTCAATGTTCCAGGCATTGACTATGTTGGTACCCTTCCTAGCGACATCCAACTCATTCAAACCTTTGCTGCAGCAATTGTTATGAACTCGCCGAATCAAGCATCAGCCAAAAGATTGATTGATTTTTTAAGCTCACCAAATGCAGCCGGCCCCATTAAAAATAGTGGTATGGATGTTGTTCGTTAATAAAAAGCAGAAAGTGATCCATGAATAGCCGTCGCTCTTTCTTAAAAACATCTGGCAAAGCGCTTGGTGGATTATTCTTTTGCGGCTGTGGACTAGCCCATACTGCAGATACGGAGACCCAAAAACGTGTAACTCCAGTCTTTATCAATGGCAAGCGCATTAAAGCCATCGATGTGCATGCACACTGCCTCTTTCAGGACGCTATCGATTTAATGGGTGATGATGCCGCCTCAGTTCCACCTCCAACCAAAGGGGTTCCTGAGCACTTCATGAAAATCAATGAACGCATAAAGGCAATGGATGCCCAAGGCATTGATATGCAAGTACTGAGCATTAATCCCTACTGGTATCGCAAGGACAGGGAGACTGCTGCCGAGATTTGCCGTCTCAATAATCTCCATTTAGCTGAGCTCTGCGCTCTTAGGCCCGATAAATTTGCTGCATTTGCATCATTAACAATGCAATTTCCGGATCTGGCTATTGAGCAACTGGATTATGCAGTCAGGAAACAAGGACTTAAAGGTGCCGCGATTGGTGGGAGTGTTTTAGGACAAGATTTTTCAGATCCGAAATTTCATCCAGTGTTGGCGAAGGCTCAAGAACTCGATGTCACTCTCTTTATTCACCCGCAAAGTACTCCACAACTTGCCCAACGATTTAAAGGTAACGGCTGGATGTCAAATGTCATCGGCAACCCCCTAGATACAACCATTGCCTTACAGCACCTTATTTATGAGGGAGTGCTGGATAAATATCCACAATTAAAAGTATTGGCGGCCCATGGCGGGGGCTTCTTGGGATCCTATGCTCCACGCATGGATCATAGCTGCTTTGTATCATCTCAAAATTGTGACCCCAATATTGTTCTTAAGAAAAAACCTTCTGAATATCTTAAGCAACTGTACTTTGATTCACTCGTCTTTACGCCGGAAGCATTGGCATATTTAGTGTCACAAGTTGGTGCAAGTCAAGTGGTCATCGGTACCGATCACCCCATCCCTTGGGAAGAATTTCCTGTGGAACAGGTGATGGCGACCAAAGGTCTGAACAATGCCAATCGAATCGCTATTCTCAGCGGCAATGCTGAGCGCTTACTAAATCTTAAATAAGTTAGACAACCCAGCTTGTAAAAGCTTCTGCGCTAACTCGAGGGGTGTGGAAGGTATTCACGATTTGACCCCTTATCCGCATGAGCGAGTGTCATGCCGCATACCAGCCTTTCATTATCTTGTACCTCAATAAATGGCAAGACCACCCGATTTAAAACATCTAAGCAATATAAATCATTGCTCAACTAATGGTCCAAGAGACCCTTTAAATAACTGATGACCTTATATTCCATTGGTTACGCCCAGCTGCCTTAGCTTCATACATCGCAGAATCGGCCGCAGTCAAAATCACATCAATATCTTTGGCTCGGCGTGAAAAGACAACTACGCCAATACTGCAGGCGCAATCGTATTCAATAGTGGAGGCTGGATGGTCGTCATTATGCATTTCAAATTGGTAGGGCTCTGACAGGGAAATATGAATTTTCTCGACGATTAATCTGGTGTGAGCAAGGGATTTCTCTTCATCTCCTTCTAATTGGCCAATCAAGACAATAAATTCATCGCCTCCGATCCGAGCTACCGTATCCATTTCCCGTATACATGCCTTAAGACGCCTCCCCACCTCAATGAGCAACAGATCACCGACTGCATGACCATAAAGATCGTTTAAAGGTTTGAAATTATCTAAATCAATAAACATCAATGCGCCGTGAAGGCAACTGCGTTTGATGTTGACCAAGGCCTGGCCTAAGCGGTCGCTTAGCAAACGGCGATTAGGCAAATCAGTTAATGCATCGTAGTACGCCATATGTCTGATTTGCTCTTCTAGTTTCTTGCGCTCAGTTTCATCTTCTAAGCGCTTGAGAATATCTTTCTCTTCTCGCTGCCAATTTTGATTTATGAAACGGGCCAGCAACAGGATTGCCACAATAAAGGCAACTAAGAAAGCGCATCCAATCCAAACCAGCAAATACCAGGTTGAAAATACGTCCCTCCAATTAACCCCATTGGCAATTAGAAACCCATATTTGGAATTAATACGATAAGAAAAAAGTCGTCTTACGCCATCAATGCTTTGGCTGCCCTTAACCTCATAGAATCCCTCTAGGATATCTTGACCAATCAACTCTCGATAGACGGGTATGGTTTTGGAGCCGCCAACAGGAACAGTATTGCCATCGTCATTTTGGCGTGTAATTAATCGAAATTCCTTGTCTCGTAACACCAATACGTCATGTGAATTTTGTTGCAATCTATCTAACATAGATTGAATTTGGTCAATATCTAAAGCAACATACACAACGCCGCCAAACGATCCATCCAGTTTATTAATCCGCCTAATGAAGGTCCATCGCCAAACTTGATCAGTTTTAGCCATGTGTGGTTCGAATATCACCATACCCAAATCTGGGTGTTTACGTAACTGCTCAAAATACTCCCGATCGGCTACATTTACCCTACGATGCAATGAATTTATTCCATACAACACATCTCCCCGCTCATCCGTTGCTCGAATTACGTCTGCATATGGCAACGATTTTTGAATACTTTCCAAATAGTGATCAATCTCTTGAACAGTAGAATGATTGCGGTAGATCTCGTTGCGAAGATGTCTACTCATCGCCGCCAGTGCAACATCTACAGTATTAATATCACTTTCAAACATCAAATTCAAGGACTTGACTAAGGTTTTAGAATTGGCGAGAGCCTGCTCTTTGGCCAAGGTATGCAAGTAAAGCAGCATACCCATAATGGCAATTACGACCACCAATATCACCGCAAACGAATTGATATATAAAATCTTACGATTGCCTCGATAAGGGAATTTATTTGGGTGTAAAAGCTCGGATGGATTAACGATCATGGGGTTTATATCTTAATGCTTGGGGAGTATAAAAATGCTCAATTTGATCCCAATCAAATAATTTTTATTGATTATGATCAAAACCGAAGGGATTTTCAATGAATCACTGCCGGCTAAACGCGATCCAGAGTCAATAGGTTCAACTTTCCATGTCGGCTTTATGTATAAGACTAAGGTCAGACTTTATTCCGTTGGTCGAGAATTCGATCCTCGCCCGACCGATCGGCGGATTAATTAAGACTTAAAACCATATCCAGCAGCTCTGTTTAGGATTTTTGAAGCATTACAAAGACCATAATTCCAGCATCTTAACCATACCATAAACAGATTCGTTATATGGCGTTGGAATACGAAATTCCTTGCCAAGCTTAACAATATAACCATTGAGGTATTCGATTTCAGTTTTTTTATGGCGAGCTAAATCCTGGGCCGTTGAAGATACTTGAGTCGCCATCGTTCTTGCTATTGCCTCGTTTGCTTCTGCCGCATCATGAATAGCAATATTCAATCCCTTGTGGAATGCAACCGCCAAAAACTCTTTGGTAATTTCTTCAATTAACTTAACAATCTCAGGAACTTTCACCATATCCCCATATGCAATTTGTCCAATTCCCGAAATGGCATTGTAGGAACAATTGACCAAAAATTTTAACCACATCTCCCTTAATATTTCAGGTACGCATTCACATGGCACAGCTGCGCTTTTAAAAAGTTCGCAAATGCCATCAAGATTTTCCAAATCCGATGAAGATGACCTTCCAATACTGCCTACCAACAATTCACCCCTACCGTGATGCTTCATCACCCTATCACCCACCATTCCACAGGCTACATAGACCACTGCAGGATAAATAGGGTTAGAAACAAAGTGTGATGCAATCTCCACATTGGCAACGCCATTTTGCAGGCTCAAGATGACCACTTCCTTTGGAAGGATTGGCGCCACTTCTTGAATCGTTTTTTCCGTATCTGGTGATTTCACGCACAATAAAATTAAATCAGCATCAGACAAAATGGAGATGTCGTGACTAGATTTAATAGAGATAATTTCATGAAAGGTTTGACAATGCATTTCTAACCCATGCGCGCCAATAGAATAGGAACGCTCCGGCCTTGCAATCAAGGTAACATTGTGATGAGCGCGAGCCAACATTCCACCAAAATAACAGCCAACAGCTCCTGACCCCAACACATAGATCTTCTTAAATTTAGCCAATCTTTTGTCGCCCAGTAATTTGCAATCCAAAAAACATACGCCATGATTGCAGGCATAAGTCATATAAAATATGTTATCAAGTTTTAAGGCTAAGAGAGCGATCAGCACTCAATAAATTAATGCTATTAATAAGTCCACATTAATTTTGTGAAATTTTGTGCTAAATGGAGTGTGTCAGCATTAAAAAACTCCACTAATGCATTGATCGCGAGTGGGCACCACACCCGACCTACCGGTAATACAAAAGCCACCGAAAGGTGACTTTTGCTTTTTTGAGTTTCCCTCGCCCTATTACTTACAACTTGGAATGGGTTCCGTCACATAATGGTGCATTCTCAGATTGCTTGCATCCACAGAAATATACTATTTCAGTTTTAGTAGCTACATATTCCACTGGAATACAGTCAGTTGATTGATGCATACCATCACATAATGGCTGTTTTTTGCTGATACCACATGAACACCAGTAATAGGTTTTACCTGCCTCTACTTGGAGGGCATAAGGTTCATTTTTTGCGGTTTTTTCTTGCATTTTGAAGTCCTCACGAATAGTAAAAATAAAAAATAATTTACTTTATGTCTTCAAGCTAGAGTATTGCCAGCTTGATCTAAAAATTCCGCCAAACTGACAGCCTCACCAATCTCTTTTGGTAATGCATCCCTTACCGAAAAGACGCCTAATACCTTTCCCGCGGAAGAAGTAATCGGCAAATGCCTAAAGCCCCGCTCAATCATGATGAGGACTGCATTAGAAACCGTCGTCTCTGATGTAATGCAATGAGGTTTAGCTGTCATCACCTCAGTTACTAGAGTGAGCTCTGGATTTAAAGCTTTAGATAGCACCCTAGTCATGAGGTCGCGTTCGGTTAATATCCCCAATAGCTCGCCATTGGGATCCATGATTAATACAGAACCTGTATTGGCTTTGGTCATAGTACGCGCCGCCTCTAACACGGTCGATTTAGGCGATAGACTTACTAAGCTCCGATGGGTGATAGACTGCGATACGGTACGATCCGACATATCAAGCTCCTATGAGTGCTAGCTAACGCAATCCTGCGTTTATTTTTTCCAATGCAGCTTCACCAGGGCAAAGTTGCGCTTCTCCTAATGAATTTAGGGGTTGAGGGCAAGTATTTAATGCTTCATGAAGATCTGTAGCTAGTGGGTCTAAGTACAGTAAACCGGTGACCACTTCGCCCCGCTCCTGATGTTCATTGATATAACTTAATGCCGCATAACGATTAGTTGGGTCGTAATCCTCGTGTAGCTTTCGTAAACGCAAATAAGAGCCATCATGCTGCTGTACTTCTACCAACTCACCAGGAGCATATTCAGTTGTAATCTCTTGATGGATTGGCATAAAGTCAATACGGCTAACAGCTTCATTGTGTTGCCTTACATAGTCATAGCTTTTGGTGCTGCCACCATGATTATTGAAAGTAACGCAGGGACTAATTACATCAATGAAGGCCGCTCCTCCATGACCAATGGCACCCTTAATTAAGGGTACTAGTTGCGCCTTATCCCCCGAGAAACTGCGAGCAACATATGTCGCGCCAAGCTGAAGAGCGAGACCAACGAGGTCAACTGGGCTATCGTTATTCACCACTCCCTTTTTACTTTTTGATCCACGATCGGCAGTGGCAGAAAACTGCCCCTTGGTGAGGCCGTAAACTCCATTATTTTCAACAATATAAGCCATACATACATTGCGTCGCATAGCATTAGCAAATTGCCCAAGACCGATCGATGCAGAATCACCATCACCTGAAACACCCAAGTACAAAAGATCGCGGTTTGCCAAGTTGGCGCCTGTTAAAACGGAAGGCATGCGTCCATGAACCGTATTAAATCCATGAGATGCACCTAAGAAATAGTCCGGCGTTTTAGAACTACAACCAATACCAGAAAGTTTTGCAACTCGATGGGGCTCCACATCCATCTCCCAGCAAGCCTGAACAATTGCGGCCGATATGGAGTCATGACCGCACCCTGCACATAAGGTAGAAATTCGTCCTTCATAATCGCGACGGGTATAACCTACTTTATTTTTTTGTAAGCTTGGATGATGCAGACTCGGTTTATTGATATAGGTCATGCCAACTCCTTGCTACCAGCAGTGGCTGTTGAGGTGTGGGCAATGCCTAAGTTCTTCTCGATAGCATTAATGATGAAGCGGGCTGTAATTGGTGTGCCATCATAATGAAGCACCTTTACAAGATTGCCATTCACAATCTCCAATTCATTAGTCAACAGAGTGTGCATTTGTGCGTCCCGATTTTGTTCAACAACAAAGACTATGTCATGCGATTCAATAAATTCTTTAACAGGCTTAGGAAATGGGAAAGCGCGCAATCGCATGGCATCTAGCCCAATACCCTCTTGCTCTAATATATCCAAAGCCTCTTCCATAGCGGGACTTGTTGAGCCAAAATAGATCACTCCATATTTGCTAGGATTCTTAGATGACCGAATGAGGGGCTGAGGAACCAAAGTTGCGGCTGTTTTAAATTTGCGCAACAACCTTTCCATGTTGTAAATGTAATCAACACCTTTTTCAGAATATCTTGCATACGGATCACGAGTAGTGCCGCGCGTGAAGAAGCTGCCCTTGGTAGGATGTGTTCCCGGGATCGTACGCCATGGGATACCATCGCCATCAACATCCTTGTAGCGACCAAAATCTTTACCAGCTTCCAATTCCTCAGCAGTCATCACCTTGCCGCGATCATATGTACGACCCTCATCCCATACAAAAGGGTTGCAAAGCCGTTGATTCATGCCGATATCTAAATCTGTCATTAAGAAAATTGGTGTCTGAAGGCGCTCAGCAAGATCAAGAGCGATTGCAGCCTGCTCAAAACACTCTTGCGGGTCTTGTGGGAACAACATGACATGCTTGGTATCACCATGAGAAGCATATGCACAAGCAATTAGATCGGATTGTTGTGTGCGCGTAGGCATTCCCGTAGAAGGACCTCCTCGCTGTACATTCACAATCGTCACGGGTATCTCAGCAAAATAAGCTAATCCAATAAATTCTGTCATCAGAGAAATACCGGGGCCTGAAGTAGCAGTGAAGGCTCTTGCGCCATTCCAAGCGGCACCAATGACCATCCCAATGGAAGCTAACTCATCTTCTGCTTGAACAATAGCAAAACGATTAGACCCAGTTTCAGGATCAAGTCTAAATTTTCTGCAGAACTTATCAAAGGCCTCAGGAACCGAAGAGGAAGGTGTAATGGGATACCATGCGGAAAATGTAGCGCCCCCATAGACACAACCCAAACCTATGGCACTATTACCATCCGTAAAAATACGATTACCCACTTGATTGGATCGTTTAACCCGTATACCCAGCGGAGTCTTGAGATGCTTCTTGGCATAGTCATAGCCTAAATTAAAGGCCTTCATATTGGAGTCGAGCAACGCCTCCTTGCCTTTGTACTGCTCAGAGAATAATTTCTCAAACACTGCCGCATCTACATCTAGCAGAACTGACAATGCGCCTACATAAATAATATTCTTAAATAACTGTCGTTGCCGCGCCTCGTTATATGCTGCATTGCTAATCTCAGTTAGAGGCACTCCAATAATATGAATATCCTTCCTAAATTTATCCTCAGGAATGGGTCTTGTGGAGTCAAAAAAGAGATAGCCGCCCGGTTCGATTTCAGCAATGTCTGCATCCCAAGTCTGGGGATTCATCGCC
>CANBYN010000070.1 GCA_947373615.1 Burkholderiaceae bacterium
ATGTTTGGTTCCAAACCGGCTCCTTGTATAAAGCTAGCCACAAATACTCCGATGTATCAGAGGCTGACAGAGGATATGGATATTAACTGTGGAGCGATATTGGACGGCGAAGTCTCTGTTCAAGAGATGGGTCAGCGTATCTTTGAAATGTTTCTTAAAGTGGCCTCTGGGGAACCCTCAAAGAGCGAGTTGTTAGGCCTTGGTGATTATGAGTTCGTGCCTTGGCAAATTGGGGTGATGAGCTAAATGAGTAAGTAAATCTTAAATGAGAGAGGTGTCTTTGCTAAATCACACGGGCTTACACATGCCTAAGGCAATCCCGCCCCTCCCATTATTTTCAATAAATTTCATATCGGGAAATAGTTGAATATCAAATTGACTTCGAAATAGATAGAATTTTTTATATCCAACATTTTTATCGGTTTCTACCCGATCAATATCATAGGAATCACAGGATAACTTTCCCTCGCTCGGTTTTACCGAACAACGATCTACCTTAGGTTTTTCAACATCATGGATTTTTACAGAGAACTTAAGGGAATCAAGTTGGGCTTGTGTATAGGGACGATCAAAATCAAACTTATTGCTTACTGTGCAGTTATAGCTAGCAGCCTGAGCGATGCCTGAGATGCATAGGAAGGTAAGGGCTAAATAAGATTGCTTCATTTTTGTGGCTCCTTAGTTACCTCTTTACCAGTATAGGGATTCACATTCGGCTTACTACTCCAGCTTTCCCTTTGAGCTCCATTGGGGGCAGTGCGTTGATCAGGGACAACATAGGTACCAGCTTGCTTCGTATATCCAGGAACGGTAATTATGTTGGAGTGACTTTGATTGCCAGCGTAGGGCGATTTTGAGTAGGCTAGTGGAGAGGTTAATAGAGTTAAAAGCCATGCTAGGGGAAAGAGGGAGGCCTTAATCAATTTCATTTGTATGGCCGGGCATGTTTAGTGATTGTTTCCCAGTCATTGCTTTTTCTTAGTGTCTCTAAGATATGGCGAAGCTTAATAATTTCTTTAGTACTCAGTGGTTTTAATTTTTTGGGGTCTAGATAATAGGATGCTACTAAGTATCGGATGATGGACTGTCTACTTTGGCGCTTAATGAAGAAGTAACCAGCACCAAGTAAGCTAGCAATGATTGCAAGAAACATGCTTATTCCTCAAAAGGCTCTCTAGTGACTTCCCCAATATCCCGACTAGCAGAAGTAGAGTCATCGGGACTAACCAACTTCTCAGTACGGGCATAGAAGGACTCATCTTCAATACTTCTGGAAAATTCCTTAGCCCTTTTAACTGCTTCCTCTTTCTGCTTAGCTAACTCTGAAGCAGGGATAACCTTAGCCTTGATGAGTCTTTCATGAGCAATCTGCTTGAAGGTCTTCGTAGCGATCTTGCCCGAATATTCAAGGTCACTCATGGAAAATCATTTTTTGCTGCATACAAACTGCATTTCCTTTGCATATGCTGAACCAGGAACAATCGGTTCCCAAGTTGCTGTAGCGGGAGCAGCGAAAGATTCCGTTAATATTCCGCGGTTATCAAGATCATCATAGGCCATAAAGTACCTAAGAATTGACTCCTTAGTCCTACAATTTACGGTGATGCTAGTCTTAAAGCTTAAATTTCCATCCTGATTTCTAGAGGAGAAATTGGTTCTATCCCAGAAAGTTACGGAATCCTCAATTCGTTTAATGGACTGCTTATCAATAAAAATAACATCGCCAGTTGAGCCCTTGCCGACCATTACCCAATCAGAAGCACCTTCCACTTTAAGAGCGCTCGCAAAACATGGGATCATCAAGGCGATAAAAAGTATTTTTTTCATTGTCATAATTTCTTTGGGTTTACTTGAATAATCAGGGTTATTTATTCTATAACGATAACCATTTGACAGCTAAATAAGGAAATTAAGCGCTAGGAATCATTACTCAGGCGCACAGATGTACTTGATGTCGCCATAAGCAAGGGCTCCGACTCCCTGATACGAAGCTGTACGGGTGTCAATCACCACAATTTTCTTGCCTTGCTTTTTGCAGATCTCGGTTGCACCTTGTAGCGCTGACTGAATCGTTGCTGGATCTGAAGATGCGCCTATCGTATTTAAGCTTTCGACTTGTTTGGGCTCGTACTTGAGGGAAGTGTTATTAGGCACATCTGCACACCCAGACAGTAAGCCAGTAGTGATCAGCAGTGAAAATAGGATCTGCTTCATGGCCATATTGTGTTTGGATTTGTCAGGGTATTTATGGTCACTCATGGTTAATCATTATTTCTTGCATACAAACTTCATTAG
Source organism: Burkholderiaceae bacterium (assembly GCA_947373615.1). Taxonomy (GTDB): domain Bacteria; phylum Pseudomonadota; class Gammaproteobacteria; order Burkholderiales; family Burkholderiaceae; genus Polynucleobacter. Next base: position 2,296 of record CANBYN010000070.1, read on the forward strand.
CGACTCATTTTCTGTGTCTGGATCAATTGGCTGCCATGTTTTTGAATCTGGAGCAGCAAAAGTGGATGTTGGTTTGCCTTGGTTATCAATTTCACTATAAGTCGCATGGTATCTAAAATTGAGCTCCTTAGTACCGCAATTAATCGTGACATTATTTTTGGAACTAAGATCCCCAAATTCATCTCTAGAGGCGTTATTGACTTTGTCCGAAAAGGTGACAAAATCCCCACTTTTTTGAATGGATTGGGTATCAATAAAATAAGACTTGCCAGCTTTGTTCTTAGTTACAAATACCCAATTACTAGCGCTCGCTAGACACGGGATCATTAATGCTGTCAAAAGGATCTTTTTCATTACCCCATGATCGAGGATTAGTAGAGGTTTTGCCATTTTTATTCCTATTTAATAGCTGAGTAATTGAACGTAGAAAATAAAAATATAAAAGGGTTTCATTAGGATCTATATTCCCCTGACTAAAATTTGGCAGACCTCTAGGTCACCTTTAATGAGGGGGTTGGATTGATAGCTATTGGTAGTAGCGTAACTTTGCTCCATTAGGGGTTTATATATATTGGATAGATTTTGAACAGTTAAAGCTACATTCGCCGCCAAGTCTATTGGAGTAGTGTAGTTGGGATTTCTCTCTTTACTTGCTTTCTCGCTGGTTTCAACAAATATAGCTAAGGCAGTTTGACCTGCAGCCTCATATTTTTTCCCAAGCTCAGGTTTGGTGTCTTCTGTAAGGATTTGAAAGCTCATATATAAAGCAGAGCACCGCGCCATTAGATAGCTTACCCTAGCAGCATTTGGGTCAGCTTCAGCAATAAAGGTAGATAAGGGCATCAAGGAATCTGCGCAGGCGATACCGGATATCCAAAAAAATAATATTAAAAGTGCAACCTTTCGCTTCATTTCCAATGCCTTCCTTTCTCCTAGCATTATCTAACGAATACTTTAGCTTAAGACTGAAAGAATCTAAAAATAGACTTACCCAAAACTGCATTGCATAGTTTGTTGCATGACCTCGTTTTGGAGATAACAAGTCAAAAAATGGATATTTGCACTGGAGAAATTTTTACTTTGGCTTGGATCGTAAATTCGATCAGTAGTCGGCAGGCCCATTCTCCCCCTAGAACCCCCATTCAATGATGCTATTGGGGTGTTTAAGACTCAGTTTGAATTTTTCAAACTTATATTCTTTCTAAGTCAACCCGCTCATTTACCCAAACGTTAATGGTGTAAGAGGATAAAAACACCTCTATATATGAATGGGAGGTAAAAATGAAAAAGATACTTGTTTCCCTATTAACTACACTGGCTTTGCTAAGCGCAGTTTCTCCTGCAAGCGCACATGGCTGGAGAGGGGGATATGGTGGTGGCCATGGAGGCGGCTGGCATGGTGGATGGGCTCCATTTGCTGTGGGTGCTGTAGCGGGTGCAGTAGTCGCTAATGCGTATTACAGACCAGCTCCCGTTTACTATGCTCCAACGACTTATTACTACCCACAGCAACAAACGGCAGCGTATTGCCCGGAGAATGGCTTGTACTATCCACAGACACAAGCTTGCCCTAGTGGATGGCAAAGAGTGCCTAACTAAGAGTGCTTTAAGTAGGAAATAAACCACCTTCGGGTGGTTTTTTATTATCAAATTTTTTGATAAATTTATATGTGTGCGGGTGTAGTTCAATGGTAGAACTTTAGCTTCCCAAGCTAATAACGTGGGTTCGATTCCCATCACCCGCTCCAAACAAGCATAGGGCAGGAGAAGCAACTGCTATTTATGGTAAATACATCAATAAACTTTACTTAGTTATTTTTTGCAACAGTATTTGTAACAAATTCTTTTTGGAAAATCGCCATGCAATAGGCATCACGATACATACCATCTGCGAAGTACTCTTCTCGCAAAAGACCTTCTTCTTTGAATCCTAGTTTTCTGTAAACATTGATGGCGCGTTCATTCTCGCAATCCACTACTAATGAAAGTTTGTGTAGATTTAATATCTTAAAGGCATAGTCCATGGCCAATATCACAGCCTTTGTTGCAAAACCTTTGCCTTGGAATTTTGGGCTAATGATGATTTGAAATTCGGCTCGACGATGAATGTGGTTAATTTCAACCAATTCCACTAAGCCAACAGATTCATCGCCATGAACAACAACAAAACGCCTCTCACTTTGATCGTGAATATGTTTTTCATATAAATCGCTAAGTTCGACAAATGCTTCATAGGGCTCTTCAAACCAGTAGTGCATTACGGATTTATTGTTATCAAGTTCATGAACAAAGCGTAAATCTTCCCGCTCTAGTGGGCGCAATCTCAGATCTGTATTGTTAGTCATGGGCATAATCTTCTTGGTGGGTATCTATTGTGATCATATAACGCTATGTAGTTTACGTTTGATTATGTAAAACGAATTCTTCTGGAGGATAAACAGTCGAGCTACTTACTGTGAAATCACTAAATAGGGGGCTTAAAAAGGTCATAAAACATATTTCTAGTCAGTGCTATTTGCTGAATTGATCTATTACTGTTAAGTTTTATAAGTTGATGTAAATTAAGTGCTAGTTTTGGTTTTTTTGGCATGGCACTCTAAGGAGAAGCAATTGGATGGCTAAGAGCGGAAAAGCGGAGTTCCTTATCATCAGAAGGTGGAGCTACGCAATAGAGAAATATCACGCTTAATGCGTAATGTGCATAAAGTGTAGACCTAGCATTGGATTTATAGAAAGTATCTCATTACAGTTTCTACATAGTTAACTTATAGGGGCAAATCTTGACCACAGCACAAAAAAATAATGAGGGAGGACTACTCTCATACTTAAATCCAGACAATATTGGTCCCTGGGGTATGTACCTTCAACAAGTCGATCGCGTGGCGCCATATTTGGGAGATCTAAGTCGGTGGGTTGAAACCCTTAAGCATCCCAAAAAAGTACTCATTGTTGATGTCCCTATTGAATTAGACAACGGTCAAATTGTGCACTTTGAAGGTTATCGAGTTCAGCATAATTTATCTCGCGGTCCAGGCAAAGGCGGCATTCGCTACCATCAGGATGTCACACTATCTGAAGTCATGGCCCTTTCCGGTTGGATGTCTATTAAGAATGCCGCGATGAATTTGCCATTTGGCGGAGCTAAGGGAGGCATTCGAGTAAATCCTAAATTGCTGTCCTCGGCTGAAGTGGAAAGAATGACAAGGCGCTATACCAGCGAGATTCACAATGTTATTGGGCCTACTCGAGATATTCCTGCACCAGACGTTAATACCAATGAACAAATTATGGCGTGGATGATGGATACCTATTCAGTCAATCTAGGTCAAACGGCAACGGGTGTAGTAACAGGTAAGCCAATTTCGCTAGGGGGATCAGTTGGTCGAAATGAGGCAACAGGCAGAGGCTTATTTACGGTTGGCATTGAAGCCGCTAAAAAAATTAATTTACCAATCCTTGGGGCAAAGGTGATTGTTCAGGGTTTTGGTAATGTGGGAAGAACTGCCGCCAAACTATTTCAAGGCGCAGGTTCTCAAATTATTGCCGTCATGGATCATACAGGCGCAATTTTTAACGCCAATGGCATTGATATCGCCGCTTTAGGTGCATATGTCGATAAAGAGGGCGGGATTAAAGGTTACAGTGGCGCCGAAGTTTTATTGACGGATGAGTTTTGGGGTTTGAAATGCGACATTGCTATTCCTGCTGCATTGGAAGGTCAAATTACTAAAAATAATGCGGATTCGATTAAGGCAAAACTCATTATCGAAGGTGCTAATGGTCCAACTACCCCAGAGGCGGATGATATTTTAAAAGGCAAGAATATCTTAGTGGTGCCTGATGTGCTGGCCAATGCGGGTGGAGTTACTGTAAGTTACTTCGAATGGGTTCAAGACTTTAATAGTTACTTTTGGGACGAGGAAGAAATTAATCATCGACTAGAGCGATTAATGAAAAAAGCCTTTGAATCGATTTGGGAAGTGAGCCTTAAAAATAATGCCTCTTTACGAACGGCTGCTTTTATTATTGGCTGCTCAAGAATATTGAAGGCAAGGCAGTTAAGAGGTTTGTACCCATAGATTATTTTCCTTAGGCTATTTGCCCCTGCAAAGATTTGGAAATCAAGGCATTATTTAGGCAGGGTTTGTAACCCTATTGCCAACTATCTTGAAAGGAATGATCGTGCCTGCTGTCAAACTCTTGGGTATTTCTGGTAGTCTTCGCCAGGCTTCTGCCAATCGCGGACTGCTCCGTGCTGCGCAAGCCAATTTGCCAGCAGATGCCACCTTGGAAATCGCCAATTTGGCAGACATTCCGTTTTACAACCAAGATATCGCCGTTAAGCCCTTAGCGGTTGAGCGCGTCCTACAGCAAATCGGTGAGGCCGATGCGTTAGTGCTAGCCTGCACTGAATACAACTACTCCATAGCGCCTGCTTTAAAAAATATATTGGATTGGGCCTCGCGCGAACCGGATAATGCCTTGCTGTCGGGCAAACCAGTAGCAATCATGGGCGCCGGTGGTGGCATGGGCACGTCCCGCGCGCAATACCATCTACGACAAGTCTGCGTTTTCTTAAACCTGCAGCCCCTAAATAAACCTGAAGTATTTGCAAATGCCTTTGCAGGTAGCTTTAATGCAGAAGGCACTCTCGTGGATGACAAGATCGTCAAATTGATTGCCGATCAAATGGCGGCGTTGGTAGCTAAAGTGCTGGCGACTAAAGGCTCGTAATCCGCTTGTTTAGCGAAAGAGGGCAATTCATCGAAAGGTATTGATGCGAGATGGGTTTGGCGGTCGGTGATAATTCAACGCTTGCCTTTTCCCTAACTCGATCAACTTAAGCGACGTTCGCTAAAGGCAACCAGCTCAATTGTTTCAGTATCCGCAGAGAATCTTCCAAACCGCCGATTACTATTAATAAAGCTGAAACGCAGTGGGCGATTGCATTTGTCAGGGTCGATCCAATATTGGATTTCAAGTTTCCCTCCGCTCTCAATGTATCCCATTCCATTAACGACAAAGGCGTTGAAGCTACCAGCAGGGGTGGTGATCATTTCGCGACCAGTCACTTTGAAGTTTAATTCAACTACGGATGGCGCATTATCGGATTTCATGATTCCAAAACGAGTATTCCACTCTTTCCCTAGGCTGTATTCGGCAGAATGCAGTTGGACCGGGCTTAAGTAGCGAGGCTGCACGGATTTGATTTCATTGCCCATGAGATCGATGATTCGGCTGCCGTTATCAAAAACGATCTGGCTATCGGAAACCTGTGTGACCTGTTCGTTGAGATCTCGAAGTTTGACGCCAGAAATATAATCCTTGACGATAAAGTTGTAACGATCCCCGATTGCATAACGACCTACCCCCGAAGCACTTCCCTTGGTAAAAGGGTTGGCAGCAGAGTTAATAATTACCACTTTCTTTTGACCCTGCATTTTCAGCAATAGATCTAAACGGGCTTGGGCTAACTCTGAAAAAGAGCCATTGGGGTAGGTGCGAATGTATTGTTCAGTCAGTTTGACGTTGGGTGATTTGCTGGCCTCATCCCATAAAGCAGATTCCTCTTTGAAACGACGAGCAATCTCTTCTTCGGAGAGTGTTTTTTTCGCCTCCACGATCTTGGTGGTAACGACAGGTTCAACAGGATTCTTGATGGCCGAACCGGTAGATTCCGCTAATTTGGCCGCAATGATATCGGGGCTAATATTGTCTGCATTGAAATAGAAATCCCCCTCCAACGATGAGCTTTCCCAAGGAATCTGCTGACTGTTGGATTTGAGGCGTACATTCAGACGCACGCGCTTGAGAACATCCTCGATTTTTGCATCGGGGTTGCGCATTTCGCGCAATAGATTCTCCGTGAATAAACCATTGCCTGCGGCACCATCGCTCGCTACGTTGCCTGGTGCAGTTGCGTAACACAATAACGAACCAGCTGGTGCATCAACTTGGCTGAGCCCCTTTTGCTCGATGGGGAGTTTTTTTCCGAACGGATTGTCCCGGCAGGCATCAATGATGATGATATTCATCGGATTTTGAGCTTTCCCCAAAGCTGTCAGCATCAAGTTCAGATCAAAAGCCTGTTTTGGAATATCGTCTACGCGGTCGATATTGGCATCGACCGGTATTAAGTAATTGCGCCATCCCAGTTGGACGCCATGACCGGCATAGTAGAACAGTCCCACTCCTTTGGATTTGGCCAAACGGTTGGTGTATTGCTCAACAGCTCCAAACAAGTCCTTTAGTTTGGCGTCGGTAAGGGTCTGTATGTCAAATCCAAAGAGCTTAAGTTCCGTAGTCATTGACCTAGCGTCATTGCCAGGATTGCTCAAGGGACTATCGTGGTATTGACTATTACCGATGACAAGGCCAACGCGGGG
>CANBYN010000071.1 GCA_947373615.1 Burkholderiaceae bacterium
TCAGGTAAAGCTAATGAGCTCAAAAGAGTGATGGAAGAGCAGGGCGCTGAATTAGCAATCTTTAATAACCCGCTATCTCCAACTCAGCAAAGAAACTTAGAGCGTCACATTGGTTTTCATGTGATGGATCGCACTGGTTTGATCTTAGATATTTTTAGTCAAAGAGCGCAAAGTCATATAGGTAAAACCCAAGTTGAACTTGCTCAAGTGCGTTATCGCATGTCGCGCTTGGTAAGGGCTTGGAGCCACTTAGAGCGACAACGGGGAGGTATTGGTGTGCGTGGAGGCCCTGGAGAAACACAGATGGAGCTCGATCGTAGGATGCTGGCAACTAAGGCAAAGCGCCTGGAAAATGAACTAGAAAAGCTGCAGCGTCAGCAAAGAACCCAAAGAAGAGCTCGAAATCGTAAAGATGTATTCTCTGTTTCCTTGGTGGGCTATACCAATGCGGGTAAATCGACCTTATTTAACGCCTTAACCAAGGCTGGTACGTATGCTGCTGACCAGCTCTTTGCTACTTTAGATACTACCTCTAGAAAGGTGCATTTGGATGGGGTGGGCTCGATTGTGGTTTCCGATACCGTTGGGTTTATCCGAGAATTGCCTCACCAGTTGGTGGAAGCGTTTAGGGCCACCTTGGATGAAACCATCCATGCGGACCTGATTCTGCATGTAATCGATGCCTGTAGTCCGGTTTCTAGGGAGCAAAAGGCCGAAGTCGAAGCTGTTTTGGAGGAAATTGGAGCCAATGACATCCCCAGAATTGAGGTGATGAACAAAATCGACCAAATGCCACAAACATTTACTCGTGGTGCGGTTTTAGAGCGGGATGGACTGGGTTTTCCAAACCAAATTTTCCTTTCCGCCCAGACTGGCTTAGGCCTTGATTTACTTCGCTCGGCCTTGGCCGAATGCTCTGAAATGACTGATAGAATAAGGGTCGAACACAACCATGCCAAGAAACAAATGGCTTTGGATGAGTTTTTAGCCCCTTTACCCGAACGACCAGAATCATCTGAATTTAATCCGATTCCCAAACGAAGCTATTTTTCTAATGACGCGTAAATTTACAGACCTGTTTTCGGTCAATGATCCTGGTTGGGGTAATAGCCAAAATGTCGGTGGGGCTAAAGATGCTAAAGATGGACAGGGAAGCGACCAAGCGCCAAAAATGGATCCGGATAATGGCAATAAACCCGTAGAAACTCAACCAACGAATCAGCCAGTAAATCCTCAAGCTAAGCCAGATGGTCCGCCTGACTTGGATGAATTGTGGCGCGATTTCAATGATAGGTTGGCTGGTATCTTTGGCGGTAAAAAACCAGGTACTACTGGTGCTGCTGGCAAACCAACCAGCAGACCTTCGAATAAACCAAATAGCACTGATATTCCTCCTCCATCACAGCGTGGTGGAGGCAGTGGTGGTAATGGTGGCGGTTCATCTGCGCCGAGCTTTAATTTTACCAATCCATTTAGCACCAAGGCGAGCGCATTAGTTGCGGCAGTAGTTGCGTTCTTATTTTGGGTGTGTAGCGGTTTTTTCATTATTCAAGAGGGTCAAGCTGGTGTCATTTTAACCTTTGGTAAATATGATTACACCGCTAAGCCAGGCATTAACTGGCACATGCCTTGGCCTATTCAGTCTGAAGAGACTGTGAATTTATCTGGCGTGCGCTCTGTTGAGGTAGGGCGTCCAGTGCTAATTAAAGCAACCAATCAAAAAGATTCTTCCATGCTCACTGAAGATGAAAACATCATCGATGTGCGCTTTGCTGTGCAGTACCGTCTCAAAGACCCAACTGATTATTTATTCAATAACCGAGATCCCGATACTGCAGTCGTACAGGCAGCTGAAACGGCTGTGCGTGAGATTGTCGCTCGCAGCAAGATGGATACCGTTTTATACGAGGGTCGTGAAAAGATTGGGATAGATCTAGCGAACTCCATTCAAAAGATTTTAGATAGTTACAAAACAGGCATCTATGTTACGAGCGTGACTGTGCAAAATGTTCAGCCACCAGAACAGGTCCAAGCAGCATTTGATGATGCGGTTAAGGCAGGTCAAGACCAAGAGCGTTTGAAGAGCGAAGGTCAAGCTTACGCGAATGATATTATTCCACGCGCCAAGGGAACGGCTGCACGCTTGATACAGGAGGCTGAAGGGTATAAGGCTCGCGTAGTTGCTACCGCTGAAGGAGATGCTGCTCGCTTTAAACAAATTTTGGTTGAGTACTCTAAGGCTCCGCAAGTAACGCGTGATCGGATGTATATCGATAGCATGCGTGAAATGTACAACAACGTTACTAAGATTTTGGTAGATACCACTAAGAGCAATAGCCTCTTGTATTTACCCCTTGATAAGATTGTTGCGCAAGTCAGTGCTGAAAGTGCCCAAGTTGCCACGACGCAGACAAATCCAACTAGCACACCTACAGGATCCGTAACTGTTGGCGGTGCAACAGGTGCCAGCGCTCCTGTGCCGGCTCCCACTTCAGCGCCTGCACCAGCAGTAAATAACGCCAATGATCGAGCTATTGATAAGCGCGATGGACTCCGCAGTCGTGATCGGGAGTCAAGATAATGAATGCAAATAGAATAATTGCCGCAGGCATTGCATTTATTGCCCTGATTTATGTATTTTCCTCAAGTATCTTTGTTGTAGATCAACGGAAATTTGCAGTGGTATTTTCTTTTGGCCAGATCGTGCGCGTCATTGAAGAGCCTGGTTTACGCATCAAGTTTCCAGCGCCCTTTGAAAATGTCCGTTTCTTTGATCGTCGCATACTGACTATTGATAATCCCGAGGCGGAGCGCTTTATTACAGCTGAGAAGAAAAACTTATTGGTAGATTCTTATGTGAAGTGGCGCATCGTTGATCCTCGTAAATTCTTTATTAGTTTTAAAGGGGATGAGCGTTTAGCGCAAGATCGTTTAACCCAGCTAGTTCGCTCCGCCCTGAATGAAGAATTCACTAAGCGAACCGTACGTGAATTAATTTCGGATCAACGCGAAGAAGTGATGCAGGGTATTCGCAAGAAAGTAGCTGATGATGCTGCTGATATCGGTGTTGAAATTGTCGATGTCCGTTTAAAGCGCGTTGATCTCCTCGCGGAAATTAGTGACTCAGTCTATCGCCGTATGGAGGCCGAACGTAAACGAGTTGCTAATGAGCTGCGTTCTATGGGTGCAGCAGAGTCTGACAAGATCCGCGCAAATGCTGAACGACAACGCGATACTATCTTGGCCGAAGCTTACCGAGATGCGCAAAAGATTAAAGGTGCTGGCGATGCTAAGGCTACTGCTTTGTATGCCGAAGCCTTTGGGCGCGATCCTCAGTTTGCTCAGTTTTATCAAAGCTTAGAAGCCTATCGCAATTCCTTCAAGGACAAGAAAGACATCATGGTAGTTGAGCCCAATGGCGAATTCTTTAAGTTTCTGCACAAAAAATAAGAAAGTGAATAATCCAGATCATGAATCGTTGGTTACTTCCTGAAGATATTGCAGATGTTTTGCCTGCGGAGGCTCGCAAGGTTGAGTCTTTGCGCCGTGCAATTTTGGACTTGTATCAATCCTATGGTTATGAATTAGTTGCCCCTCCTATTTTGGAGTTTTTGGACTCCTTATTGACTGGTACAGGATCCGATCTCAATCTTCAAACCTTCAAGCTGGTAGATCAACTATCAGGACGTACACTTGGTTTGCGTGCTGATATGACTCCTCAGGTAGCGCGTATTGATGCGCACCTCTTGAATCGTGCTGGCGTTACCCGCCTTTGTTACGCGGGTTCTGTAGCGCATGCTCGTACTCCTGTAGGTAGCTCTGCGCGTGAGGAATTGCAACTTGGCGCAGAAATTTATGGATGCGCCACTTGGGAAGCGGATTTTGAGGCGATTACTTTATTACTCAAGACACTTTCTGTTGCTGGCTTGGATCAGGTATATCTCGATTTGTCACACGCAGGTATTTTGACTGGTATTTTGGATGGCCAAAATCTAGACAAAGAAACAGTTGAAATGCTCTACGGTTTGCTGCAAAGTAAAGATCGTCCGCGTCTTAGTCAATGGGCTGCTTGTTTACCGGCTAATGTATCTGAATCCCTTATTGCGCTGACTGAATTAAATGGCCCCTGTGCAGAAGTGCTGGCAAAAGCTAAAAAGACATTGCCTAAACATGCTGCGGTGAATCAAGCATTGACTGATTTAGAGCGCTTAGTTTTTGCTGCGGAAAATTTATCAACTAATTTAGAACTGAGCATTGATTTAGCGGATTTACGTGGTTATCAATATCACAGTGGAGTTATGTTCGCTGCTTATGTTGATAAGGTGCCGCAACCTATTGCTAGAGGCGGTCGTTATGACCATGTCGGGCAGGCCTTTGGTCGTCCACGTCCTGCCACAGGTTTTTCATTAGATCTGCTGACCTTGGCTAATTTGTCGCCTCTCAATGTCCGCAAACTTGCAGTCCTAGCACCCTGGATTGAGGATGCAGAGTTAAGCAAAACAATTACTACATTGCGTAGTAAAGGCGAAGTGGTGATTCAGGTGCCAGTTGGCTCAATAGTAGAAGCAGCAGAATATGAATGTGACCGAGAGCTTGTAAAGCAGGGAAACTCTTGGGAAGTAAAGAAGAAATAAAGTAAGCCGTTAACCTATTTTGTAATTATATTTTTGGATTTCAATATGTCTTCAAAGCAACAAGCTCAAGGTCGTAACGTCGTTGTCATTGGTACCCAGTGGGGTGATGAGGGCAAAGGTAAGGTAGTCGATTGGTTAACTGATCATGCACAAGCCGTGGTTCGCTTTCAGGGTGGTCATAACGCTGGCCATACACTAATTATTGGCGATAAGAAGACGATTTTGCGCTTAATTCCATCGGGCATCATGCATAAAGACGTGATTTGCTATATCGGCAATGGCGTAGTGTTATCACCAGAGGCGCTCTTTAAAGAGATCGGAGAACTTGAGGCTGCCGGATTGAATGTTCAGTCCCGCCTGAAAATCTCTGAAGCAACAACATTAATTCTTCCTTATCACGTAGCAATTGATCATGCGCGTGAGAAGAAACGTGGTGAGGCAAAGATTGGAACTACTGGCCGTGGCATTGGACCGGCCTACGAAGATAAAGTGGCTCGTCGAGCATTGCGAGTGCAAGATTTGTTTTACCCAGAAAAATTTGCTGAGCAATTACGTGAGAACTTGGAATATCACAATTTCATGCTCACGAATTACTATGGCGCTGAGCCAGTAAATTATGAAAAGACTTTAGCTGAAGCGATGTCTTACGCTGAGCGTCTCAAGCCAATGGTCGTCGATGTCTCTAGCGCTTTGTATGCTGCTGAACAAGCAGGCCAAAACCTATTGTTTGAAGGTGCGCAAGGTACCTTACTAGATATCGATCACGGCACCTATCCATACGTTACCTCCAGTAACTGTGTGGCAGGTAATGCTGCTGCAGGATCTGGTGTGGGCCCTGAGTCCCTCCAATATATTTTGGGTATTACAAAAGCCTATTGCACGCGTGTTGGCGCAGGTCCATTCCCAAGCGAACTTTATGATCATGACAATCCAGCAAAGCAAGATCCTATTGGCGTGCGCTTAGCTGAAGTCGGTAAAGAATTTGGTTCTGTTACTGGTCGTCCCCGTCGCACGGGGTGGTTAGATGCTGCTGCATTAAAGCGCTCTATTCAAATCAATGGCCTGTCGGGACTTTGTATTACTAAACTAGATGTCTTGGATGGTTTAGAAATGATTCGTTTATGTGTTGGCTATAACTTAGATGGCCAGAAGCTAGATGTCTTGCCACGCGGTGCTGAGTCCGTCGCCCGTTGCCAACCAATTTATGAGGATTTTCCGGGCTGGAAGGGTACGACTTTTGGCATTCGTGAATGGAGTGAGTTACCAGTTGAGGCTCAAAAGTTCCTGCGCCGTATAGAAGAAGTAGCTGGAAAGCCAATTGCCATGGTATCTACTGGACCAGAGCGTGATGAAACGATCCTGCTTCAGCATCCTTTCCAAGATTGATGGAAAATAATCGATTAACTAAATTTATTTAATTTTCGCTTTAGAGACAAAGGTTTACAACATGACTGCACGCACCACCTGCAATAGCCTTCAAGTGGCTACTCCTCTTTACCGTTTTATCGAAGACAAAGTGCTTCCTGGAACTGGCATTAAAAGCGCGGAATTTTGGAAGGGTTTTGACGAAATCGTTAAAGACTTAACTCCGAAAAATGCAGCTTTGCTAGCTAAGCGCGATCGCATTCAACTGGACTTAGATAAATGGCACCAAGCCAATCCAGGTCCGATCAAAGATATGCCTGCTTATCGCAATTTCCTTAAAGAGATTGATTATTTGGTTGATGTACCAGGTAAAGTTACTGCTTCTACTAAGAATGTAGATGATGAATTAGCACTGCAAGCCGGTCCTCAATTGGTGGTTCCGGTTCTCAATGCGCGCTATGCCTTGAATGCTGCTAATGCACGTTGGGGTTCTTTATACGATGCCTTATACGGCACTGATGTGTTGTCCGAAGAAGATGGCGCAACCAAAGCTGGTGCTTATAACCCAATTCGTGGTGCAAAGGTTGTTGCGTTCGCACGTAACTTCTTGGATCAATCAGCTCCATTGGCTAAGGGATCGCATCGTGATTCACTAGCCTATACAGTTGATGGTAATAAGCTTTCAGTGAAACTGAAAGACGGTAGTACAACTGGCTTAGCAGATGAGAAGCAATTTGTTGGTTACCAAGGCGACGCTTCAGCTCCAAGCTCTATCTTGTTACGTAATAACGGCATTCACATTGATATTGAAATCAATAAAAATAAAACCATTGGTGCTAGCGATCCAGCCGGTATTAACGATGTTGTGTTAGAGGCTGCGCTCTCTACCATTTTGGATTTGGAAGACTCTATTGCTGCAGTGGATGGCGATGATAAGGTTCTTGCTTATGAAAACTGGTTAGGCATCCTAAAGGGCACACTAGTTGAAGAAGTTAAAAAGGGTGACAAGACAATTACTCGTACGCTTAATCCAGATCGTAAATACAAGGCAGGCATTGGTGCGGTAGATGCAAAAGACGGCATCGTCACTTTACATGGTCGCTCCCTCTTATTCCTACGTAATGTTGGTCATTTGATGACTAACCCAGCCATCATCACTGGTGAAGGCAAAGAAATCTACGAAGGTATTTTGGATGCTGTGGTGACTGTATTAATTGCCTTGTACGACATTAATCGTCCAGCAAGCCAAACCATTGGTAATACACGTAAGGGATCTGTTTACATCGTGAAGCCAAAAATGCACAGTCCTGAGGAAGTGGCTTTTGCAGGCGAACTCTTTGGTCGTGTTGAGAAATTGCTTGGTTTACCTGCAGATACAGTAAAGCTTGGCATTATGGACGAAGAGCGTCGTATGAGCGCCAATATTAAGGCGGCGATTGCAGCTGCGGGTGCACGTGTAGCCTTCATTAACACTGGCTTCTTGGATCGTACAGGTGATGAGATGCACACTGCAATGTATGCGGGTCCAATGATGCGTAAAGGTGACATGAAAACCAGTAAATGGTTGTCAGCCTACGAGCGTCGTAACGTATTTGCTGGTCTCGATTGCGGTTTACGTGGTCGCGCTCAAATAGGCAAAGGTATGTGGGCAATGCCAGATATGATGAAAGCGATGGTTGAACAGAAGATTGTTCATCCCAAAGCGGGCGCCAATACTGCTTGGGTGCCATCACCAACAGCAGCTACCTTGCATGCACTTCATTACCATCAAGTAAACGTAGCTGAAATCCAAAAGGAAATGGAAAAGCTCGATACAGCTGCCGAAGCAGAAGCATTGATCACTGACTTATTAACCATTCCGGTCGTGGAAAAAGCCAATTGGTCTAAAGAGGAGGTTCAGCAAGAGCTTGATAATAACTGTCAAGGTATCTTGGGTTATGTGGTTCGTTGGATTGATCAGGGCGTTGGTTGCTCTAAAGTTCCGGATATTCATAATGTGGGCTTGATGGAAGACCGCGCTACCTTGCGTATCTCAAGCCAGCATATTGCCAACTGGTTATTAAATGGGATCGTTACTGCTGATCAAGTAAATGAGTCCTTGCAACGTATGGCTAAGGTGGTAGACGGTCAAAATGCTGAAGATCCAAGCTACAAGCCAATGATGCCAAATTACCAGGACTCATATGCCTACAAGGCGGCTAGCGATTTGATCTTCAAAGGTCTTGAGCAGCCAAATGGTTATACCGAACCATTGCTCCACGCATGGCGCCTAGAGGTAAAAAAGGTAAACGACAAGTAATTTGGCTTAAACCTTCAATAAGAGGGGATTTGTCGTAAGACAAGTCCTTTTTTATTTACACATCCTCATATGTTTGGATTCTTAAACCCCTTCTCTAGAGCAAACTCCTTATTATCTTTTCATTTTCATGATGGGGGAAGAGAAGCTGCTGGCTTTAAGGGTGGAGCTGGAGACTGCGTTGTGAGATCGATCGCGATTGCCGCTAATCTCCCCTATATGCAAGTCTATGAGGATCTAAGACTGGCAAATGAAACATATGCCAGTCTTAAAAATGATCGGCTAGCAAAAAGGCTGAATGTGAAGGGATCATCACCAAGAAACGGCAACCATCGGAATGTATTTCATGAG
>CANBYN010000072.1 GCA_947373615.1 Burkholderiaceae bacterium
CTGTTGGATTATTTAAGAATTACTAGAGTGACAGTTGCGCGTCCACCCCAACCAGAGGGCCCACCAGGTGTGTTGGCAACATAATAAATTGGACCTGCGCCAAATGAAATTGGTACACCGTCAAACACTTCCACCTTAGATACGCCTACATAAAGTGGATTGGTGGTGCGATGGGCATCATAGTTATACTGCGCCTCCATATTTGCCGTGAT
This sequence comes from Burkholderiaceae bacterium, assembly GCA_947373615.1. GTDB lineage: Bacteria > Pseudomonadota > Gammaproteobacteria > Burkholderiales > Burkholderiaceae > Polynucleobacter. The sequence goes on from CANBYN010000072.1 coordinate 213, forward strand.
AGTCCAGGCACTTTTGGTGGTGTAGGCAAGAAATGGCTCACCAAAAAGATTATTTTGCGTGCCATAGGTTGGGTTACCGCCAACATTCCAAGACTGATAGCCCAAAATGCCATAAGTCCAAGGACCATCACGATTCAGAACTACAGCAGTTACGCCAGCACCAGTTTGCTGAGAGCCAAAGTGCCCGCTATTTCCGGATGGAGATTGAGCATAAGGCCCAATACCCCAAATCCATGAGGAATTGGTATTGGGCGCATAAAAGGATTCCAGTGTCACGCTAGCGATACCATATCCAGAGTACGCTTGTCCTGTTGGCCCCTGAATACTGGTTTCTCGAACGCCAGCAACGATTGGACGAACGATAAAAATATCACCACCACCTAGATTAAAAGGGGCTACTGGCTGAAACAATAGTGACTGCTCTGATCCACCTTGATTTTTACCGAGACCGCGGCTGAACTCATACTGAAGTGGCACAGAAATCATATTGGCAATTGGATTGGCCAATTTTTTAGCGATTTCCGCCGAATCGACTACCTCCTTTGGAGGAGCAAGGCTCCCTTGATTGATCATCTCCGTAGATCCAACGCGAGCTGGAATTTCTTGAGCAACAGCAAAGCTTATCAAAAAGCCAGCCAGCAATGGGGAGGCAAGATTCTTTAGAACAATGTTCATAAGTTGCCGCACAGAAAATTAGAAATTAAATGTTGCAGATAATTGGGGACCTTTAAAGGTTGTTTTTTGCAAGAGATTATCGCCAGTCATGTCGTAGTAAAGCTCACGATAAGTGAGCGAAACATCCACCCACTTAGCAAAGGTTTTGCCAACGCCAAGCGCCGCTTGCCAAGTAACATTTGTTTTGCCGCCCCCGCCGCCAACGTCGGCATAAAACGGGAGGTACCAGGTGCTATCTGCAATACGATAACGCCCTTTAATACCTACAATCGGATCTAGGGTTGAAATCGATTTAGAATCACCAGCATTCATTGATTGATTGCCAACTGACAACACTAACCCCACAGTCGCAGTGGCTGCAATAGCGCGCACACCCACCAAAGCATCTACGTAGGCATTTTGATTGTTAAAAACAGTATAGGTAGCTGCACCTGTAAGAATACTTTGTTGCAATGTACTCGTGCTTGAAAGGCTGACAGGAATGGCTCCAATACGAGTGGGAACCATCACACCAGTCGTAGAGGTAGATTGCAAGGTGGCGGATACTAAATCACCCATAATCCCCCAACTGCCGTAATGGGCTTCGGCAGAAATCATGCCGCCCGACTTGAGATTTCCAAGGACATTACTTGAAGACATGTTCGCTGTGTTTAAATACTGATCTTTAAAAAAAAGTGTAGAAGTAATGCCAGGGGTCCATAAATAAGGGGTTATCTCAAAACGCCATTCATTCGAAACTTTTGGGATGGGGGTAAGCTCATCATCGGCATGGGCAATACCCGCTAAAGCAAAGAAGGCATATATGGAAAAAAGTGCTAATAGAATTTTCTTTTTCATAAGAGTGCTTTGGAGGTTAGGTTAATCAAAAGTTGGATTGAAAGATTGAATTTTTGAGGTATCTAAATAGCTATTCAAAGAATTCACCATGGAAATGGTAGATGAGGATGCCCATGCAAAAGAAAATAAGCCAGAAAATGCAATGAAGGCTGGAACCAAATGCCAGCCTTGAGGCAAGGCGCCTGGAAAGTTCCCTAACGTTGTAAAACTGCTTGCACTTAATCGGATTGCTGAAAACCAATCCGGGGAAATTCCAATAATTAAAAGCGCGCAGGCCCAAACACACATTGACGCCAATTGAGTGAGCGCGAGCATTTGGATGCAGACTACAAAGAAAAAAATTGCCTTAAGCTTTGAAGGGTGAGCACTTTGCCCGACATTTGCCCTGAAAAAGAGCATGGTACCAACAAACCCATAGCCATCAATCATTAGCACCAAGCTCATTAAGAAAAGCCCAAATACAGTTTGAGGAATGGCATTTTGATATACAAGCTCAATGGTGTCTGTAGATAGCATGAGGACCTTTGATGAAATCTAGTAAGTTATTGCAACCATCTGATTTATATCAAGTATATTTAATTATGCTCTTAAATTAGGGCTAAAACAGCAAAAACAAAAAAATCACATTAATTCTTACAAATTTTTACTGAATCGTATGAACTTAGAGCAATAATTTTATCTATTGATGATAGGCTAGAAATTAAGCGAAATCTTGGCATATGATGACCAATCATATTGTTTGTAGGTTTGCACTAATTGCTTACTAGCCCCAATCGCAATTACCCAATGCTTGTCAAGACGGTGAGTAATCATTGCATCTATTGGCACAAACCACCCCCCGCCAGCTGAGTTATAAACAACCCCGTTTTCATCCCAAAAACGCAACATAGTACTTGGGGTTATTTGAAAGCCAACAGTAGGAAATAAATAGAGATTTCTCATCAAAGCTGGCTGATTAGGGTTAAGCGTAGCGCTATTACTTTTCGCATCAAACCCATACATGTAACGCATTAGGGGTGATAAATCAGTAACATGCAGAAAGCTATCAACCTCAGGCTTAAATATCCACCCCAATTGGGGGCCAACAGCCCATTGCCCATTATTGCCAAATGGAAAAATAACTCTACCCCCTACTAATGCTCCTAGTGGTTTTAGAAATTCCCTGTCCTGACCCCAAACTGTGATCATCGTATTACCAGCGCTATATTGCCCAGAGTTATTGGATGGCGAGTTGGGATTGTCATTAGCAACCACCGAAGAGTCTAAACGAATCCGGCCACGCCAATCACCTGCTTCTAGCGGATTGTAATAACGTAACTTCAAGGTATTTTGATAGACATCATTGCCTTGGTAATCATGATATGCCCAAAATTCCAGTACTTTACTTTCCGTTAACTGCTGAGAGTCGTTATCGAATTCTGAAAATGGGACTAATAGATCCTCAGCATGGACTGCTGAAATGAGCAAACTCAATAGAATAGGGAAAAAATATTTCATTTTTTATTAATTCCGATGATGCTACTTTACTCCTTCAATCTAGAAGACATTGTTTCAGTATTGGCACCACCCAATCGCATTGCTATGACAAATAGCACCGCCTAAAAAACTAAACCATAAAGATTTCGGTATTACCTGATTTTGATACTGCGCAAAAGAAAACCACCCGAAGGTGGTTTTTTAACGCTGATTCAAAACAAAATGATTAAGGAGTAACTACATGCCAAACATTATTTACGTTATCACCAGTTCTATCACCCGGGTTTTTGTCTTTAACGAAAAAGTAGAGGGGTTTACCTTTGTAGACTAACTGTTTCTGACCATCATTACGACTGATATAGGAAAAATTTCCAGATAGCTTAATGCCTGGCTCTACATAGACCGGTGGCCAGTTATCAGCGCAAGTAGATATGCACTCAGATTTTCCTGAGCCGGCTTGGTCTTTATCAAAGGTATACATGGTCTTACCATAGCCACTAGTCAATACACCATTAGTGATTTTGACAAAATCTGAAGATGGCGTTGTTACATCTGGAGTGCTAGAACATGCTACGAATGTCAATGCCGCTATACCAGCAGCAAAAAATCTAAATATATTCTTCATTTTTAATCCTTTTAAGATGTACTGATTAATTACCTGGACCAACTAAGGTAACTTCAATGCGACGATTCTGAGCTTTACCTTCAGGAGTAGCGTTCGATGCAACCGGATTACTTTCACCCATACCTTGAGCAGAAATCAAATTCTGACTTACTCCCTTACGGATGAGGAAATCAACTACGTTATCTGCTCTTTTTGAAGAAAGATCTAAGTTTGTATTAATTCCTTCTCTGCGTAATTCAGGGCCGATCGGCATGTTGTCTGTATAACCACGCACAACCACTTTGGTATTTTTAAAGCCAGACAGGGTTGGGGCCATTTTCGCTAAAACTTGGTCAGCTTTGGCATTCAATCTATAGCCGCCTTCTGGGAACAAAATTTTGTCGCGAATAGTGATGCGCAGCTCACCTTGTAATTGACGAATTTCAACTTCGTCACCTTGATAAGCTTGTTGAAGCTGGCTATAAGCCTGATCCAATTGATTGTATTTCTGGTCAGTTACGCAGGCAGTTAATAGGCCAAGTGCCAGAACAGATAAGGCTAGGAATCCCCGTTTAGTAAAACTCATGCAATTTCTCCAATCAATTAAGAATCTGAACTAAATACCCATAACGTTACTATATTCGATGTCTATAAAGATTCCTTTTAAATCTTATAGATAACCAAATACATCACCGCTTGATGAAGCCATCTTTTTAATTTAGGAATTGGAGAGTTATCAATTTATTAGATAATTATCATTAAATTAATTCATTAGACAAATAAATCATTCGGCCTCAAAATAGATCCAGTTGTTATATACCGATAAACCCCAACAAGGAGCAACTTTATGTCCCTCATCAACACCGCAGTACAACCATTTAAAGCTCAAGCCTTTCATAATGGCAAGTTTGTAACCATTACTGACGAAACCCTTAAGGGCAAATGGTCGGTTTTGATATTCATGCCAGCAGCATTTACATTTAACTGTCCAACTGAAATCGAAGATGCAGCTGAAAACTATCCTGAATTCCAAAAGCTAGGCGCTGAAGTTTATATCGTCACAACCGATACTCATTTCTCACACAAAGTTTGGCATGAAACTTCACCTGCAGTAGGAAAAGCAAAATTCCCTCTCGTTGGCGACCCAACACATACTTTGACCAATGCTTTTGGTGTACACATTCCTGAAGAAGGTTTGGCTTTGCGCGGCACCTTCATCATCAACCCAGAAGGTGTTATCAAGACAGCAGAGATTCATTCAAATGAAATCGCTCGAGATGTTTCTGAAACATTGCGTAAGCTAAAAGCTGCTCAATACACCGCCTCACATCCAGGCGAGGTTTGTCCTGCTAAGTGGAAAGAAGGTGCTGCTACATTAACTCCATCCTTAGATCTCGTAGGCAAGATCTAAATAGATCACTTAATACCCAGCAGACTCTCTTCGGAGAGTCTATTGGAGAGGACTAGAACTCCTGCCCAATAGGCTCACCAAAAAAACAGCTTAAGGAAATTTACAATGCTCGATGACAATATTAAGTCGCAACTTAAGGCTTATTTTGAAAAGATTGTTAGCCCAATCGTTTTAATTGCCACAGTTGACGGCAGCGAAAAATCAACTGAAATGCTTGAACTTTTAAATGAAGTAGCTGAGCAATCAGATAAGATCAGCTTGAAGGTGGATGGTAAAGCCGAGCATGTCCCAAGCTTTACCGTTGCCAAAGTGGGTGATGTTGCGCGTATTTCATTTGCAGGTTTGCCCATGGGCCATGAACTGACTTCTTTCATCCTGGCTATTTTGCAATCAAGCGGTTACCCACCTAAAACTGAACAAGAGGTGTTAGATCGCATTCGTAAGTTAGATGGAAAGTTACATTTCCAAACCTTTATTTCTCTCTCATGTCATAACTGCCCGGACGTTGTGCAAGCACTCAATCTCATGGCAGTGCTCAATCCCAATATCAACCATGAAATGATCGATGGAGCATTCTTTCCGGGGCTGGTAGATCAATACCAAATTATGGCTGTACCAACCGTCATCATGAATGGCGCAGTATTTGGTCAAGGTCGCATGAGCGTTGAAGAAATTGTTGCTAAGCTAGATACTACCAGCCCTCAAGAAGAAGCGGCAAAGCTTTCCGAAAAAGATCCCTATGACGTCTTAGTAGTTGGAGGCGGGCCCGCTGGGTCTGCTGCTGCTATTTATGCAGCGCGCAAAGGCATTCGTACTGGCGTCATCTCAGAACGCTTTGGCGGTCAAGTAATGGACACCTTAGGTATTGAAAACTTCATCTCCGTAACACATACCGAAGGCCCTAAGCTGGTTCAGGCGCTTGAACAACATGTAAAGAGCTATGAAGTGGATATTCTGAATTTACAGCGCGCAACCGCCTTACGTAAATTTGATCAAGGAATTGAAGTTGAACTAGCCAATGGCGCTATTTTAAAGAGTAAATCTGTCATCTTGAGTACCGGAGCTCGCTGGAGAGAAATGAATGTGCCAGGTGAACAAGAATATCGTGGCAAAGGCGTAGCTTACTGCCCTCATTGCGATGGCCCTTTGTTTAAAGGCAAGCGTGTAGCCGTGATTGGTGGCGGAAATTCTGGAGTTGAGGCTGCTATTGATTTAGCCGGAATTGTGAGCCATGTAACTCTCATTGAATTTGATAATCAATTGCGTGCCGATGCCGTACTACAAACAAAACTCAATAGCCTTTCGAATGTGACCGTAATCAAGAGTGCACTGACCAAAAAAGTTTTGGGTGATGGCAATAAAGTTAGTGGCTTACATTACCAAGACCGTATTAACAACTCGGAACATGCTTTGGAGCTTGAAGGCATCTTTGTGCAAATTGGTTTACTCCCTAATACTGATTGGCTTAAAGGTACTATTGAGCTATCAAAGCATGGTGAAGTCATTGTGAACGCAAAAGGTGAAACATCGTTGCCTGGAGTATTTGCAGCAGGTGACTGTACGACCATGCCATATAAGCAAATTATTATTGCGATGGGAGAAGGCGCTAAGGCATCACTTGGAGCATTTGACTACTTGATTCGCTCGTCCATACCAGAGAGTGAGCCAGCAGTAGCAGCTTAAGAAAGCAAAATACCGTATACGGGAAATAAGAGAATTGCTCGTTATTGCGCTATGCTTTAGGCGGGGCCTGCCAAGGCCAGCGTCCATCAATTTCTAAGGTGAGGGACCAACTTAAGAAGCAGCGAATTAAAACGATGGCTCCTAAAACTGCCACACTAGTTAAAGATGGACTAATCGCTACGGTACGAATCACATCTCCGGCAACCAAAATCTCGAGCCCCAGAATTAATGATCGAACAATTTGAATCCGAAATGCCTTATAGGCAATGTCCGATGACTGAGTAATAAGATCTTTGATAAATATGCATATTCCCCAGAGCACACCAAGCGAAACTATCGCCACACCCAAGGCATCCATCACATCGCTAACACTTCGAATTAATTCAATTAAGTTCATTATTGAGTTTAGGTAGTCTTTGATGCCCCTATAGTAACGGTTTTGCAAAACACCTAAGACATCTACAAGAAGTTTGCAATCAATTATTACGTAAAATGGCCAACCCAAGGATAGTCTGTATGATTCAAAATAGTTTGCTTAAACTAAATCTATCGCCCGAAAAGCTCCATTCGATGAGCTAATTAGCTACCCTTTTTGACCGCAAAAACTTTTTGTAGAGACTAGCGATTTCATTTGGTTTTTCTAACATGATTAAATGAGCAGTATTGGGAATTACGAATGATTGAGAATTAGGGAATTTCCGGTCTAACAAGTATTTTCCTGAGACATTAAAGATTCCATCCTCAGCACCCCAAACACTGAACGTGGGCTTGCTAGATTTTTTTTCAGGAATTAAGACGTTAAGTTCTAAATTAACAATATCCCAAACCTGTTGATAATGGCGGTTATTGGCTACATACACGCCAATCAACTGCTCCTTAACTGAATCGGCAATTACTGGGGGCTTTGCAAATAGTAGACTCATCTCCACATTGAATTGCTCGATATTAATTGGTATGAATGGATTAATCCCTTTATAGATTTCACCCCTAACCTGCGGACTCCAAGTAATAACTCCTAAAGGTGCCCCAATAAATCCTATGCTTTGCACTTCGCGAGGATATTGTTTGGCATAAATGGCTGCTAGAGCACCACCCATTGAACTTCCAGCAATATGCAATCTCTTTATCCCTAACTTTTCAATAAATTGATGTATTAATGAAACCTCCTTACTCAGTTGATAATCCACAATTGAGAAGCCAGTGCTTTGTCCATACCCCGGTAAATCAAGGGCATACACTAGGTACCCATCATGAGATAAATCACAAGCAAATTCAGACCATTGCTCTTTTTGAGCAAATAATCCATGTATTAGCAAAACTGGTTTTCCTGACCCCACTGAAAAGTATTTGACAACGCCATTTTCAATATGAATCTCATCCTCAGAAAATTGACACTGAGAAAAACCATTTTCTGCATGAGAAAAAGTACTTGCCAGCGCTAGCAAGAACGTAATAATAATGTGCGTCAAATATTTATACATAAAATTAAAGTGTAGGGGTTAAGGAATCTGCTAGAGCAGCTATTGCAATACTATCCAATAAGTAGCTGGGGACTTTTTGGGAAGAATGCATAATCTCTTTTATAAACCATAACGATTAAAAACTCATCATTTCTTATGGAGTTTTTTCCAGTGAGGCATATAGGGAAAGGCCAAAAGACATTAAAAAAACCGCCCGCAGGCGG
>CANBYN010000073.1 GCA_947373615.1 Burkholderiaceae bacterium
AGGCGGCAGAGAAAAAATCAAGTTAGAGTCATCAGCAGGCACTGGTCACTTCTACACTACTTCAAAAAACAAGCGTACAAAGCCTGAAAAAATGGAGATCATGAAATTCGATCCAACCATTCGCAAGCATGTTGCTTACAAAGAAACAAAGCTAAAGTAACGCATTCATTTAGTACTTACTCATAGCAAATAAAAAACCCGCTACTGCAGCGGGTTTTTTATTTGCTTATAAATTCTAAGACTTATTACTTTGAGGTATTACGCATAACGGCGCAATCTCAAAGAAAACTCGCGCAAGCTTGTTAAGCCACTTTCCTCGGCGCGCTGACACCATGCATGCAGCTGAGTTACTAATTGCTCTCTTGAGGCATTGGAACGACCCCAAATCGCCTGCAAATCACGGCGCATTTCAATCATCTTGCGCAACTGAGCATTGCTTGCCATTAACTCTTCTAGATTTGATTTTTCTTGATCATTCAAGCGCGATTCATCCTTGCTAAGCCAACTGCCTGCATCCTTTAAATGAGAGGCCAAAACCTGCATGTGTTGCATTTCATTACTAAAAAAACTACGCAATGTCTTGCTGTAACGAGCCATGATTTCATAACGATTGGCGATGATAGCTTCTAAAGTATTTTGATCAGCCGGACGAAGATCGCTAAGCACAGGCTTAGGAGGTATTTTCTTTACCTTAGCCAAGCCTACAGCGCTCATCATTTGAATGTACATCCAGCCAATATCGAACTCATACCATTTGTTTGAAAGCTTGGCGCTCGTTGCGAATGTATGATGATTGTTGTGTAACTCTTCGCCACCAATCAAAATCCCCCAAGGAACAATGTTGGTAGAGGCATCTTCACAGTCGTAGTTACGGTAACCCCAGTAATGACCAATGCCGTTAATAATGCCCGCAGCAGTAATTGGAATCCACAACATCTGGACTGCCCAGACTGTTAAACCAAGTGCGCCAAATAAAACCACATCAATAATAAGCATGATGGCAACGCCCTGCCAGGAATACCTGGAATAAATATGGAGCTCAATCCAATCATCTGGAGTGCCATGGCCAAATTTGTCTAAGGTCTCTTGGTTGGAGGCTTCTTTTTTATAGAGCTCTGCGCCTCGAGACAACACGGTACCAATACCTAAAACCTGTGGGCTATGGGGATCATCCACGGTTTCGCATTTAGCGTGATGTTTGCGATGAATCGCTGCCCACTCTTTGGTGACCATTCCGGTAGTCAGCCATAGCCAAAAACGGAAGAAATGCGAAACAATAGGATGAAGATCCAAGGCGCGATGCGCTTGGCAACGATGCAAAAAAATAGTTACAGCTGCAATCGTGATATGGGTGGCTACCAAGGTAAAAACGGTAATTTGCCACCATGACCAATCTAAAAATCCATTAGCAAGCCAATTAAGGAATAAATCAAAACCTGAAACTGTATTCAAAGGGGTATCCCTAAAGAGATCAAAACCACTATTTTAGTGCTTTAGTGACCTTCTTGGTTTTGACTTTTGTAGTCTTTTCCTCAACTTTTTCAAGATCTATGGATTGCACAGCCGCCTTTTTTTGAAATACAGCCCCAAAGAAGCCATCAGTACCATGAATATGAGGCCATAATTGCCACCAAGGGTTATCTGGACTACAGCCTAATGGCATTTTCTCATTTGGAAACAATGGCTTAAGAACTTCTGCTGCTGGCACAACCTCAAATTGCGGGTGTTTTGCCAGAAAATCCTCAGCAATAGCTTGATTTTCTTGTGGCAAAAGGCTGCAGGTTGCATAAACCAATCGGCCGCCGGGCTTTAATAAGCGGCTTGCTGAGGCCAGAATATTCATTTGCTTCTGATTAAGCTCCAATACCCCAGTTGGAGTTTGACGCCATTTCAGATCTGGGTTGCGGCGCAAGGTGCCCATACCGCTACAAGGCGCATCCACTAGAACTCGATCGATCTTTCCAGCCAAACGCTTGATCTTGGAGTCATTCTCACTATCAATCCATACAGGGTGGACATTAGATAGGCCGCTACGGGCCTGTCTTGGCTTTAAATTAGCAAGGCGACGCTCAGACGTATCCAATGCATAAAGGCGCCCAGTAGAGCGCATGAGAGCGCCAATGGCCAATGTCTTCCCGCCAGCTCCAGCACAAAAGTCGACAACCATTTCGCCTCGCTTTGGCGCAAGAAGATAGGCCAAGAGTTGACTGCCTTCATCTTGCACTTCAAACATGCCAGCTTTAAAACCAGCAGTATTTTGCAAGGCAGGCTTACCCATGATGCGAACACCATCTGGTGCGTAAGGAGTTGGTATCGCTTGGTAACGACCACCTAATGCATTCATCTGCGCGAGCAATTCTTCGCGATTTGTTTTTATGGTGTTGGCACGTAAATCCAACAGCGCCGGATGCATCAATGCTTTGGCGAGCTCTTCGCGTGATTCTTCGCCGGGATATTTTCCGAATGCATCCCACAACCACTCAGGCAAATTATTACGCACAAGAGGATTTAATGATGCAGGATCTACAGTAGAAAATCGTTGCAACCATTCGAATTCGCCTGGCTTCAAAACATGAGCTAAATCTGCAATAGCACTTTCTGCGCGGTTGGCAGAACCTAATCCACCCTCAGAGAGAGCAGACAGCAAACCCAATAGGGCCAATCGTCTAGCCTGTGATCCCTCGCCGCTAGATGCAAATTGCGAGAACTCATTTTTACGACGGAGAATTGCAAAAGCACTCTCTGCAATTAAAGCGCGATCACGATTTCCCAGTTGTGGTTCAGCACGAAAATATCGACTAACAACGCGATCAGCCGGTTGATCAAAAGTCAGCAATTCAGGAAGCAAACGCTCTAAATGAATCGCATGCTGAGGTAATGCTTTTGCATTGGAAAAATTCTTTTGACCTTCAGGTGCAATTAAATTTCCTTGCGCATTTCGTCTCTCAGGGCGACGTAAAGGATCCTTCGATTTAGTTGCATAACTTTTATGGGGGGCTAATCTACTGCCAGATTTGCGGGGTGGACGTTCTGCACTCATAATTTAAAAAATTGCGGCTCTGGGGGTTGTATCTTCACTTGATTACCTTCTATTCGCAATCGTCCATCAAGGAACCATTTTACGGCCCTTGGGTAAATTTGATGTTCAGCCGTTAAAACGCGAGATGCCAGACTGTCGGTGGTATCCCCTGCAAGCACCGGAACTGAGGCTTGGCAAATAATCGGCCCCTCATCCACGCCTTCATTAACAAAATGCACGGTGGCACCATGCTCCTTAACACCGGCCTCCAGAGCTCGCTCATGGGTGTGCAAACCAGGAAAGGCTGGCAAAAGCGCTGGGTGAATATTGAGCAATCTACCCTCAAAATGGCGAATAAAGCTTGGGGTCAAAATTCTCATAAACCCAGCTAAAACAACAAGATCCGCCCCCAATTCGTCTATTTTCCGTATTAGGGCAGCATCGAAGGATTCACGCGTAGCATGTTCTTTATGCTCTATAGCAAAAGCAGGAATGCCCTGAGAGCGAGCAAAATCAAGGCCCTTGGAAGCTGAATGGTTGGCGATAACGCCAGCAAATTTAACCGGCCAGCGCTCTTTTTGAGCTGTTTTGACGATAGCCTCGAAATTAGATCCGCGGCCTGAGATTAAGGTAACGATAGATGACATGCCCACAATATAATTGATGGCTACCCTGAAAGCGATTTTGTGAACGTATTCCGTGGCCCCACCCAGTTTTCTGCAGGACCAGCTTGTGCCTTAACCATCGGCAATTTCGATGGCGTGCACAGGGGTCATCGCGCCCTGCTCAAAGCGCTGGTAGAAGGTGCCAATGAACGAGGTCTAGTGAGTTGTGTCATGACTTTCGAACCTCACCCCAAAGAATTCTTCTCCCCAGAACAGGCTCCCCCTCGCATTCTCAATCTCCGCGATAAATTAGCTGCCTTGGCCGAACTGGGAATTGAACGGGTAGTTGTGGAGCATTTCAACTCCGCGTTTGCGAAACTTTCTCCTGAGGAATTTGTTTCAGAGATTATTGTGAAACGTCTGAATACAAAATGGATTTTAATTGGTGATGATTTTTGCTATGGCGCAAAACGTACAGGTAATTTTTCAAGCCTCAAAGATGCAGGTGAAAAATATGGATTTGAGGTTTCAAGTATTAATACCATCCAGGAAAATGGTGAGCGCATTTCTAGCTCCTCGCTGCGATCTGCTCTTGCGAATGGCAACCTGTCACAAGCTGAAAAACTATTGGGTCGCCCATACGGAATCTCTGGTCACGTTATTCATGGCCAGCAACTTGGTCGTCAATTGGGTTTTCCCACATTGAACTTGGCTGTAGCAAATCATCTACATCATCGTAAACCCGCAACAACCGGCATATTTACTGCTCAAGTATATGGCCTCTCAGATAAACCACTGCCTGCGGTTGCCAGCCTTGGGGTAAGACCAACAGTGGAAGATGAAGGTCGCGTATTGCTTGAGACCCATATCTTTGATTACAACCAAGATGTTTACGGAAAAATTATTACCGTAGAACTCTTGGAAAAAATTCGGGACGAGGCGAAATACCCAGACCTCGAAACCCTTACCAGTGCGATTGCATCAGATGCAAAGCACGCTAGAAATTATTTCCTGAAAAAAGCTTATGTCTGAAAAAGAAAACTCTTATCCCGTCAATCTTCTAGATACCCCCTTTCCAATGCGAGGAGATCTTGCTAAGCGCGAACCACAATGGGTTGCTGAATGGCAAAAGAATAAGCTCTATGAAAAGATTCGTGCCGCTCATGCAAATAAACCCAAATTCATATTGCATGATGGCCCTCCTTATGCGAATGGTGATATTCATATAGGTCATGCAGTTAATAAGATCTTGAAAGATATGATCGTTAAGTCACGCTGGTTAATGGGATTTGACTCTGTGTATGTTCCGGGCTGGGATTGCCATGGAATGCCAATTGAGATTCAGATTGAAAAACAGTTTGGGAAAAATCTGCCTACTGCAGAGGTTCAATCAAAGGCCCGCGCCTATGCACTAATTCAAGTAGATAAACAGAAGAAAGATTTCGAACGTTTAGGTGTGTTGGGTGATTGGAACAATCCCTATCTCACGATGAACTATCGCAATGAGGCTGATGAGATTCGTGCCCTTGGAAAAATCTGGGAAAAGGGTTACGTTTTCCGCGGTTTAAAACCAGTGAACTGGTGTTTTGACTGCGGCTCTGCACTTGCAGAAGCTGAGGTGGAATACCAAGACAAAACAGATCCAACAGTAGATGTTGGTTTTGCATTTGATGATGCGCAACGCTCTCAACTCGCGAAAGCATTTGGCTTATCAGAATTACCGAACAAGCCAGGTCAGATTGTGATCTGGACAACTACCCCTTGGACCATTCCAGCTAACCAAGCGATGAATGTTCACCCCGAACTTATCTATGCCCTAGTTGATACTGGTGATAAGTTACTTATTCTTGCAAAAGACCGCGTAGAGACTTGCCTTCAAGATTACGGTCTTGAAGGCAAAGTTATTGCAACTTGTGCTGGAAGCCAGCTTGCGAATATCTCTTTCTGGCACCCGCTTGCTCCTCTAGATGAAGGATACAAACGCCTTTCACCAATTTATCCAGCAGAGTACGTTACCTTAGATACTGGTACCGGCATTGTTCACTCCGCTCCCGCCTACGGCGAGGAAGACTTTAAGTCCTGCAAAGCAAATAAATTAGCTGACAAAGATATTCTCAATCCCGTAATGGGTAACGGTGTATATGCATCTTGGTTACCGCTTTTTGCTAATGAGTATATTTGGAAAGCTAACCCAAAAATCGTTGAAGCCATGCGCAAAGCAGGTAGCTTGTTACGTGATAAAACCTACACCCATTCGTACATGCATTGCTGGCGCCACAAGTCGCCGATCATTTATCGGGCGACCTCCCAGTGGTTTGCAAGTATGGATAAGACGCCATCTGACGGCTCAGTGAACTTACGAGAAACTGCATTAGCAGGCATCGAGAATACGGAGTTTTTCCCAGCGTGGGGCAAGCAACGTTTGCACAGCATGATTGCAAATCGTCCTGATTGGACTTTGTCTCGCCAGCGTCAATGGGGCGTCCCAATGGCCTTCTTCGTTCATAAAGAAACTGGTGAACCGCATCCACACACTGCTGAGTTATTAGAAGAAATTGCTAAATGCGTAGAAAAAGATGGCATTGAAGCATGGCAAAAATTAAAGGTTTCAGATCTACTTGGAGATGAGGCTGATCAATACGAAAAGAATCGTGACACTCTCGATGTATGGTTTGACTCCGGCACAACACATTGGCATGTTATCCGTGGTTCACACCGCGATGATTTGCTCACGGCTGAAGCAGTTGCTCCCAATGGTCGCCTGGCGGATTTATACCTAGAGGGCTCAGACCAACACCGGGGCTGGTTCCACTCCTCCTTACTAACTGGTGCCATGCTTGATGGTAAACCGCCCTATAAAGCACTCTTAACACATGGCTTTACCGTGGACGGCCAAGGCCGTAAGATGAGCAAATCCGTCGGTAATGTGATTGCTCCTCAGCAAGTGGCCGATAAACTGGGTGCTGAAATTATTCGTCTTTGGGTTGCATCTACCGATTACTCTGGTGAGATGACCATCTCCGACGAGATTCTAAAGCGGGTAACCGAAAGTTATCGCCGCATTCGTAACACCTTGCGCTTCTTATTAGCAAACCTTTCTGATTTTGATCCAAGCAAGCATGCAATGCCTAGTGATCAGTGGCTAGAAATTGACCGCTATGCGGTAGCGCTTGCCAACCAATTACAAGATGATGTTGTTGCGCACTACAAGGCATATGAGTTTCAGCCAGCAGTAGCTCGCATGCTGACCTTCTGCTCTGAAGATTTGGGTGGCTTCTATCTGGATATTCTGAAAGACCGCCTCTATACCAGCGCACCAAACTCACCTGATCGACGCGCTGCACAGAATGCGTTATTTCAAATTACTCGCAATCTCTTGAAATGGCTATCGCCATTCCTTTCATTTACCGCAGAAGAAGCATGGCAGTCTCTCTCCCATGGCACAGAGAATATGCCAACTGAATCGATCTTTATGGAAGAGTTTGGAAGATTCCCTGAAATTACAAGATCCAATGAATTACTTGCCAAATGGAATCGTATCCGTGAAATCCGTTCTGAAGTGACTAAGGCGATTGAGATTGAACGCGAAGCTGGCAAGGTGGGCTCCTCCTTGCAGGCTGAACTAACTATCAAGCTCGGTGATGTAGACTTCGCAATTCTCCACTCACTAGAAGATGACTTGCGCTTTGTCACAATCACTTCTAGCGCAAATATAGAACTTAGCAATGCCGGCTTAGAGGTTCTGGTCCGGGGCAGTCAATATAAAAAATGTGCTCGCTGCTGGCATCACACCAAAGACGTTGGCACTAACATAGAGCACCCAGAGTTATGTGGTCGTTGCATTAGCAATGTATTTGGCGATGGCGATCACCGCTTGTTTGCTTAATATCAAAAATATGAAGACTCTTTCATTTGTCCATTCCTTAGCACTTGCGATCATCGTGCTGTTACTAGACCAACTAAGCAAGTGGTCGGCCTTAAGTAATTTGCAACAAGGCATTCCCGAAGTTGTACTTCCTTTTATGAATTGGCTACTACTATTCAATCCAGGTGCAGCGTTTTCATTTTTAGCACAAGGTTCAGGATGGCAACGCTGGTTCTTTACTATTCTTGGTCTAGTAGCTAGCATTTACATTACCTGGCTACTTCATAAAAATCAAAAGGACATGCTTCTCTGTATCGCACTAAGCCTAATCTTAGGTGGCGCTTTAGGCAATGTTTTAGATCGCGTCATGTACGGCGCTGTAGTTGACTTTATTGATTTGCATTACGCTAACTGGCATTGGCCAGCTTTTAACATTGCCGATAGCGCTATTTGCATTGGCGCCACCCTCATCATTTTGAGCGAATTACGCAAGTCATTTGGCAAATCTCTCCAATCCCATTAAGCTGGCGCCATGCAATCACTTTTAAGCAAGAAAATCATTCTCGGCATCTCTGGTGGGATCGCTGCATATAAAACTCCTGAGCTAGCCCGTCAATTAATGCTAGAGGGCGCTTCTGTACAGGTGGTGATGACCGATGCTGCGCAACAATTTGTGACACCAGTCACTATGCAAGCGCTCACAGGTAATCCGGTCTACACCAGCCAATGGGATAGCAGAATTGCCAACAATATGGCTCATATCGATCTATCTCGTGCAGCGGACGCCATTCTGATTGCGCCAGCCAGTGCCGATCTCATAGCAAAACTCTCTTTGGGTTTAGCTGATGATTTATTAACCACCCTCAGCCTAGCAAGAAATTGCCCTCTGCTACTTGCCCCGGCAATGAATAAGCAAATGTGGGAACATGCAGCCACACAAAGGAGTGCACAACGCCTTGCTGAAGATGGTGTTGCCCTATTAGGGCCCACCAGTGGTTTTCAGGCATGCGGTGAAATTGGCCTAGGTAGGATGCTCGATCCTGAAGAAATTACCGAG
>CANBYN010000074.1 GCA_947373615.1 Burkholderiaceae bacterium
TTACGAATGGAACTTTGAGTTTGTGGGTGAGCAGTACTTGCTGACGTGGATCATTCCGAACTTCTATTTCCATGTCACTACGGCATACAACATCCTGCGCCACAATGGCGTGGAAATTGGCAAGTCTAATTACTTGGGTGGTTAAACTATTGTCTATGGAATACTTTTCTGAAATCACCGACTTGGTAAACCCTTGGCTCTTTCGAGCCAGCGTTTATCTATCGAATGCTTTCTTAGATGACCCAGCGATTCTGGCATTTGCTTTTTGTTGATACAGAAAAACAATTTCCCAATAAAAAACCACCGAACCTGCGGTGGTTTTTTATTGCCTAAGAAAAACTAAAAAAGAGTTAAGGGCTTACTTAATCATTCCTGCATTCTTGGCATCTTCCATAGATTGAGTCTTTTTCTCTTGGATGAAGGCTGGCATCTTTGCCAATGGAATATCAATCAAGATAAATCCAGAGTCTTCTAATTTTTTCTTGGTCTCAGGATCGGCGTTCAGTTGTGCAAAGTAGTCAGACATCTTCTGCTGCAATATCAGTGGAGTCGCTTTAGGTACGGCGACACCCCGATATGCACCATCAACCCAGTTTAGACCTAATTCTTTGAAGGTGGGCACATCTGGCAGAGCAGGGTTGCGCTTATCGGTAGCGATTGCCAGAGTACGCACTTTACCTTTTTGCTGAATAGCCAATGGTAGATAACCCATAGCGCCATCCACATGCATCCCAATCAAGGCGGTAATCAAGTCACCCGTACCTTTAAAAGGAACATAAGTAATTTTTACGCCAGCCAATTTATTCAAGCGTTCGACAGCCATATGATTGGCAGAATATTGCGCCGATCCTGCTAGAGTCATCTTGCCTGGATCTTTTTTAGCTGCAGCAATAAATTCTTGATAAGTCTTGTAAGGGCTATCGGCGGAGACCATCAAGGCATCGGGTGTGAAGTGATAGTAGTAGATGGCGTTAATGTCTTCCGTCTTGTACTGGATTCCTTCTTGTAATGGTTGCAAGATCGTATGTGGAATATTGATGCCTACTACGGTGGTGCCATCGGCAGGATAAGTATTAAGAGCACTCCAAGCTAAGGCGCCACCTGCACCAGCGCGGTTGATCACCACCATGGGCTGCTTAAATTTCTTGGCAGAGATTTCGGCTTGATAGCGCGCCACTAAATCAGACTCCCCAGCAGGTGGAAAAGGAATGATGTACTGAATCGTCTTATCGGGGAAGGGCTGTGCACTCGCTCCTGACAGTAGGCCAAACGAAAGCAAACATGAAGCTAAACAAGCCCCAATCAATTTCAGCATCTTCATTTGGAAACCTCCTTAATGACTGCATTGGTGACATCACTCATCATGGCGGTGCCGCCTAAATCACGGGTGTGTAACTTGGGATTAGCAGTTACTATTTCAATCGCTGCCATGAGCTTTGCTCCAAGAGCTTTCTCGCCCAAGAAGTCGAGCATCATGACGGCTGACCAGAAAGTACCAATCGGATTAGCAAGACCTTTGCCCATGATGTCAAAGGCTGAGCCATGAATGGGCTCAAACATAGAAGGGTAGCGACGCTCAGGATCTAGGTTAGCAGTAGGTGCAATGCCTAAGCTGCCGGCTAGTGCGGCAGCTAAATCACTCAGCACGTCAGCATGCAAATTGGTGGCCACAATGGTGTCCAAAGATTCCGGGCGATTGACCATGCGCGCAGTAGCGGCATCAACTAATTCTTTATCCCAGATGACATCCGGAAATTCTTTAGCAACCTGAACGGCCACTTCATCCCACATCACCATGGCATGGCGCTGGGCATTGGATTTGGTAATGACTGTGAGGTGCTTGCGAGGGCGGGACTGCGCTAACTTAAAGGCAAAGCGCTGGATACGCTCAACGCCAACGCGCGTCATGATGCTCATATCAGAAGCTACTTCAATTGGATGACCTTGATGTGCTCTACCGCCTACGCCAGAGTATTCTCCTTCGGAGTTTTCGCGCACGATAACCCAATTGAGTTGATCGGGTTTGCAATTCCGTAGCGGTGTTTCAATGCCGGGCAGGATACGAGTAGGGCGCACATTAGCGTACTGATCAAAGCCTTGGCAGATTTTGAGGCGCAGACCCCACAGGGTAATATGATCGGCAATTTTTGGGTCACCGGCTGAACCAAATAAGATGGCATCTTTAGA
The DNA here is from genome assembly GCA_947373615.1 of Burkholderiaceae bacterium. Lineage (GTDB taxonomy): Bacteria > Pseudomonadota > Gammaproteobacteria > Burkholderiales > Burkholderiaceae > Polynucleobacter. The sequence goes on from CANBYN010000074.1 coordinate 2,188, forward strand.
GCGTAAAGGCTCAAGACCATCGTTGGGCATCATGATGCCGTGTTTGCGGTAGTAGTCACCACCCCAATCAAAGTGCTCAAATTCAAAAGTGACTTCAGGATGTTTTTTGCTTAAGGCATTTAATACCTTCTCGCATTCAGGAATAACTTCCTTGCCAATTCCGTCGCCCGGAATGGACGCTATTTTGTACGCCGTCATTTGTCTCCCTCACCGTTATCGGTTGTATTGGATTTTGAGTAACTACTGGAGTTACCGCGAGATCCATTATCGCGGTGTCTGTAAGCAAATTTGGGTGGGAGCACTCGGGGTTTATGACTAGGAAACTCTCTTCTGAAAGCATCAAAACAACAAAAACAGCTCTTTTTTTGGGTTTTTACATATACTGTATAAACATACAGTATATTAATGGCTATGACCCAGCAAATAAACTCCGCGAAAGCAAATATTAGCCAAGTGCCACAAGTCTTGGCAGGTCATTTTGCTGCCTGTGAGCTCAAGCTTCTGAGCCATCGAATATCGGCGGGGTTTCCAAGCCCAGCGGCAGATTACGCTGAAGACGGCCTAGATTTGAATCATTATCTAGTCCAAAACAAGCCAGCCACCTTTATGTTCACCGTGAAGGGCGACTCTATGCTGGGCGCGGGTATTTGTGATGGCGATAAGGTGGTGGTTGATAAAGCCCTCAGGCCGAAACATAAAGACATTGTTGTGGCAGTGGTTGATGGCGAATACACCATTAAGCGCCTTTATCAATTACGTGGTCGCATTGAACTTCAACCAGAAAACCCTAACTATCAACCAATCACTTTTAATGAAGGTGGTGAGTTGCAAATCTGGGGTGTTGTTATTGGAGTGGTTCGTAAGTACAGCAATGCCAGCGGCAGGAACGGTGGGTGATATGAACCCAAATGCACAAGCTGCATCTAGCTCAACAAACACATTGTTTGCGCTTGTTGACGTTAACAACTTCTACGTTTCCTGTGAGCGGATATTTCAGCCTAAGTTAGAAGATGTGCCAATGGTGGTGCTCTCCAACAATGATGGTTGCGCGGTAGCGCGCAGTGCTGAAGTAAAGGCGCTCGGCGTGAAGATGGGAACCCCTTGGTTCCAGATGCAGGATCTAGCCAAAAAGCATGGCATCCAAGCATATTCCTCTAACTACACGCTGTATGGCGATATGAGTAGCCGGGTGGCGCAGGTATTAAGAACTTTCACTCCGAACCTTGAGGTCTACAGCATTGACGAGAGTTTTTTGAAAATTGAATCTGTCTTAAAGCAATATCAAGACGCCCTTGAACTTGGTCAAATAATTAAGCAGCAAGTCAAAGACACTACTGGTCTGCCAGTGTGTGTAGGCATTGGCGTTAGCAAGACCTTAGCCAAGCTGGCTAATCACTTAGCCAAGAAACATAAGCAGTTCTCTGGAGTGTGTGACGTTAACTCTATGGAAAAAGAAGAGCTCTACCAATGGATGACCGAGACTGCAGTCGGGGAGGTATGGGGCATTGGCAAACAGATCGCTAAGAAACTCAATGCACAGAATGTTAATAGTGTGTTTGATCTCTTGCAGGCTTCACCACAAGCAATGCGTCAACAGTTTGGCGTAGTGATGGAGCGTCTTTGCTATGAGTTGCGTGGCATTTCTTGCTTGCAATTAGAAGAAGTGGCGCCAGTTAAACAGCAAATCATTGCTTCACGTAGTTTTGGAAAGCTCGTTAGTAGTCAAGTTGAGCTGGCTGAATCAGTCGCTACCCATGTAGCGCGAGCAGCAGAGAAGCTGAGAGGTCAAAATAGTACTACGGGCGAGCTTACAGTATTTATTCAAACAAACCCGTTTAAGCAAAACGAGCCACAGCATCACCAAAGCATCACGATTCCGTTGGCAGATCCAACGGACAATACGCTGACATTAACCAATGCAGCGCTTGCAGGCCTCAAGAAAATTTATGAGGCTGGCTTTCGGTACAAGAAAGCGGGGGTCATTCTCAATCTCATTAGCGATAAGCCAACGATGCAGCAATCTCTATTTGAGAATATTGAGACCAAAGGTAAGTCGGCGCACCTGATGAAAGCCATGGACGACATCAATAACCGCTTTGGCAATTCAGTGCTCAGGTCAGCAGCCACGGGTACTAAGCGAGAGTGGCAAATGAGATCGGGTAATAAGTCCCGGAACTACACGACGCGCTGGGATGATCTGCCGGTGGCTAGATAAAAGATGAACAACATAAACAATGCATAAAGGAGAAGTAAATGGACTTGCTAAATAACTTTAATGGGATCTCTCTCGCAGCGATCATGATTTTGTCTTATTGCGCCGTGTTGAAAAACACAAAGCGTCATGAAAGTGCAACAAAGCAGACATTTAATCGCAAGCATCAGTAAGCAAAGCGATCAGTAGAGAGTAAGCAGCAGGTCCGGAAGGGGAATAAGGAAATCACGGATTCCTTATTCCCTGGTCAAGGTTGTTACTTCGCTTCTAAGGCTTTGCGCAGGTATTCAGACACATTGTCTTGACGCAACATCCATTGTTTGTAGTCCGATGGCATTTGGCTAATCAGTTCGCCTTTATGTTTTCCAAAAGGCATGACAGCAGGGATCCTAGCTTTCTCAGACATTTCCCATAAGGCATCTAAGGAAGTGGGATGTAAATGATTAATAATTTTTCCAACAATCTTTGAGCAGATCCACACATCAGCTAGGGCGCTATGCGCATTACGCAATTGCTCCCTTGCAGAATCTCTTTCGAAGTAATAAAGCAGGGCGCTCTGAGTATGGCTATCAAGCTCTGGCCAAAGACTGCGTGCAAGTGCAAGCGTGCAAATTCGTTTTACTTCAGGCTTGCCAATGGCAACCCAATCAAAATCGATGTTGTGACCAACCAGATATTTAGTTCCAGTCGGAAGTCTAAACGAGCTACTAGCAGGGCAGTCAACCAACTCCTCATCCATGATGTGGTGAATTGCAAGAGCGCCGAGACTAATCGGCTTGCCAGGGTTATAGCGTTGCACCCAAGGATTGCCAACTTCAAATGGTTTTAAAGAAGTCACATCGAGTGAGGCGGCTTCAATGATGACCGAATCGTTTTTATCGGTTGCTTCTACATCGAAAATAATGGCTTGGGACATAAGTGCTTTATTAGTTAAATATAAAAGCCATTGTGCCTTTTTTTCTCACACCAGAGCCATTCATATTTCCTTAATTTATTTTGTGGGAAATCTGCACTGAATCTTTCTATGTATATAAGGAGGTTTCATTTGGGAGTTTCTATTGAGCATTCCTATAAATCTTGGCAAATATTCAGAATCTCAATAGATGGCAAGACACCCAGTTTTAAGTATTAGCGTTAGCGAAGATCATAAAATGAAGATGCAGTATGCAAAATTAGATGCCTAATATTTGCCCATAGCATCAGCCACGAGGGCAGCCGTTGTCGTTTTAATAGCGTATTTATTGGCTCTTGAACGTCAAAAAACAGTTATTAGGGGTTGTTCGATTGATTTTTATATTGGATTAGTGCAAAAATCTACTGATGAAATCTAAGCATAGAAGAGAGATATTAAAAGCGACGGGTGCCTTGGTTGGAACATCGCTCATTCCATCCTGTCTTTTTGCCGCCGATGATCGTGGACTAGAGGGCCCCCGAGTAGGGCTCGTGATCGGCAACAGCAAATACATCGAAAGCCCATTAACCAATCCCAAAAATGATGCCGCCGCAATCGGCAAGCAATTAAAGCTCATGGGGTTTGATATTGATCTTTTGTTAGACGCAAACTTAAAAGATATTGGCGCGGCCATTCAAAAATACACCACTCGGTTAGCCAAATCCAAAGCCATTGGCCTGTTTTATTACGCTGGACATGGAGTGCAGTTGGGCTGGCGCAATTATCTAGTTCCCGTCGATGCCAATCTGGATCGGGTCGACGATATCCCCAAGCAAACCTTTGAATTAAATACCATGCTCGCAGGCTTAAATAAAGCCCAAAACCAAATGAATATCGTGATTTTGGATGCCTGTCGGGATAACCCCTTTGGTAAAAAATTACCGATGGAGCAAAAGGGCCTGAGTCAATTTGATGCGCCATCCGCGTCGTTGCTCTGCTACGCCACGGCGCCCGGCAACGTGGCCAGTGATGGATCTGGTTCAAATGGCTTGTTTACGGAAAATCTCTTGCGCGAAATGCGCAATCCCGATGCCAAGATTGAAGATGTCTTTAAACGGGTTCGATTAAAAGTCAGACTAGCCTCTAAAGGCGAGCAAATCCCGTGGGAAAGCACCTCCTTGGAGGAGGATTTTTACTTTAATTATTCTCGTATGGACCCTGGCACGATTGAAAAGTCCATGGGCGGAGCAACCTCATGAGTGATACCAATGCCGATTTTCAGCAAGAGCTTTCCCTGTGGGAGGCGGCCAGTCAGAGTAGCGACCCTAAATTAACGATCCAATATCTCGAAAAATACCCTAGTGGCTCGTATAGCCAGTTGGCAGAAGCGCGATTAGACACCTTATTGGCTAAGCGTGGCGAGAAAAGAGTGGAGATTAAGAGCTCTCCCAATAATCCATTTTCAGCAGGGTCGGCTTCAGGGGTCATGAAGTATTCAATCGGTGACTCCTATTCATATGTAAAGAAAGATTTATTGACAGAAATAAAAGTCAATTCAACTACCGAAAGGGTTACTAAAGTTTCGGATAGCGAGATCACCATGAATGATGGCCGCAAGGTTCTTGATTTGATGGGGAATGAATTAATTTCCCCGAATGAGCATTATTTAACCCCTGCCCAATTTTTTGCCGTTGAGTACCAGCTAGGCAAAAAGTGGGTAACTCGGTTTGGATGGAGAAAAAGTGATGGCGTAGATTCTAATTTGGAAATGGAATTTAAAGTCACCGGGCGTGAAAAAATAAAAACTCCGGCTGGCGAATTTAATGCATTCGTGGTGGAAGGGTGGGGGTATGTTGAAGGGGGAAATAAATTTGAAATGAAATATTGGATAGACCCTGACAACTGCAATCGACCAATTTGGTTTGATCGGGTTTCCAAAAATAAAAGACGGGGACATATAATCAGCGCCCAACGTAATGAGTTGGTTTCTTTTAAACAGGCGAAAAGTTAATAACCTTAAACAGGTTAATTCTTAAATAGCATCTATTTAAATTAGGAATGCATCGCCCCAATAAGCAGCGGATAATATCTCGGGGCGACACAAGTTACGCTCTTAAATTACTGTGTTGTCAGTAAAGCCATAGCAACCAGCAATATACAAAAAGAACAAGAAAAAGGGTGGATGAGCCAAACCCCCGGCACTGGCAGAAATTGGGTTTGGCTGCTTCGTTCCCGACCTGACCAGGTTATCCAACCCACCATGCGGGGAGGCCCATCCAATTCTATTTTAGCTTGTTAGAATGTAAGACATGACAGCATTGGCATTAGCCCGTTCGTGGCGCCCTAAAACATTCTCCGAATTAGTCGGTCAAGACCATGTGGTTAAGGCCTTAACCCACGCATTGGATCAAGGCCGTTTGCATCATGCATGGCTCTTTACGGGAACCCGCGGGGTAGGCAAGACTACTATCGCTCGGATTATGGCTAAAGCCCTCAATTGCACAGGGTCTGATGGTTCTGGCAAGATGACCTCAGATCCTTGCGGAAAATGCCCCGCTTGCCTAGAAATCGATGCCGGCCGCTTTGTTGACTATATAGAGATGGATGCAGCAAGTAATCGTGGTGTTGACGATATTGCCGCTCTCCTAGAAAAAGCAGCTTACGCACCAAGTAATGGTCGTTATAAGGTTTATATGATTGACGAGGTGCATATGCTCACCAATCATGCCTTTAATGCCATGCTTAAAACTCTGGAAGAGCCCCCAGAACACGTGAAATTTATTTTGGCGACTACTGATCCCCAAAAGATCCCAGTCACCATTTTGTCTCGTTGCTTGCAGTTCAATCTTAAGCAAATGCCAGTACCACTCATCGTTGAGCATTTAGAAAAAGTACTTGCAGCAGAAAAAGTGGAATACGAAGTTAATGCGCTACGCGTTTTAGCTAAGGCAGCTCAAGGCTCAATGCGTGATGCTTTATCCCTGACTGACCAAGCCATTGCTTACGCAGCCGGAAAAGTTACAGAAGAATCTGTTCGGGGCATGCTCGGCACCTTAGATGATGCTTACCTCATTCGTATTTTGGATGGCTTAATTGCAAAAGATGGCGCAAGCCTCTTAGCTGTTGCCAATGAAATGGGTGAGCGCAGTATGTCTTTCTC
>CANBYN010000075.1 GCA_947373615.1 Burkholderiaceae bacterium
ACCCAAAATAAATATGCGCCCAGTCACAAAGCCGGCAATCAGACCAAAAACAACTTTTAGCAGAATGCTTTCGACAAATACAGTCCCTGCGATACAGCCGAGCCATAAAAGGGCGTCGATTACTAGGAGCATGATTGCACGACCCGTTTCGCCTTGTGCCATAGGGATCAACCAACTCCGAATGATCTTCCTGTGCGGTAATGGTGCCTCAGGAGGCAAAGGGTTGGTTAAAGAGGGTTCTGAAAGGGCTGTATTTAGATGTGTAGACACGATTTGAATCAATAAGTTAGAGGCAAATGATAGCGGTTTTCGCAATTTTTCGCATGATGTAAGTCAAAAACCCCTTCTGTTTTGGCGCGCCCGGCAGGAATCGAACCTGCGACCCTTGGCTTCGGAGGCCAATACTCTATCCACTGAGCTACGGGCGCAATCAAACAATGAATGGCCATATTGTAATTGGCTAGATCGTAATATGTTGAATATATTGACATTTTCGAAAGCAATTTCTGTTTCTGTTTGAAACGCTGACAATGCCTATCAAAGTGAGCATGCTCTCTTGTCTATTTAGGACCGATTTAAGCCATTAAATATGATTGTTCTCAAGCGGAATCGCGCATGAAATGTTGAGTATTAGCCTCCATAGTAATTTGCCGGGTATATTGGGATTAGTGTGGCAAATTGTGTTGGTCATTAGTCGGATTGTCATGAGGAAGGCAGTTTAGTTGCGGGGGTATTCCGAGATCTTTACCGATATTGTTTTTAGGATATCGATATTGGCTATACGATGATAGCCTTGGGGGGTTGCCTCAAAGGAGTTCAATGCGGACTACACGACCTTACTGGCTAGGAATTGCTACGTATTGCAAACGGGCGCGACATTTACTGGGCTTGCAAGTACTTCAGATTGTTTTAAATAATCTGAAGTAAAGGCCAAATCAACTCGATAAGTATTCATCACAGGCGTTACAGAGGCACAGAAGAGACTGTCAAACTTAGCGCAACTTCACAAGGGTTAACCATGATTGGTATGGCTTGGCGCGTTAGTGCACGTAAATTGTAATTTTTTAATTCAACTTTACGGTTTGCTTAAGTTAGAATAATTTCACATTTGATTTACATCAAATTGACTGCTTCCAGAATGTGAATTGTTATTTGATTTGTACTGACTAATCTGTGCTGGATTTATCGCAGTTTTTTTAATACCCTTGAGACATGATGAAATTTTCCAAACTCAAATCGCTTGCTGTCTTCGCTGCGGCTCTAATATCCGGTTCAGCTTTCTCCCAAACCGCCATCAATATCAACCCTCCACCAGCTGGCCCTCTATCGTTTGGCAATCAAGCACAAACCGATACCGCGATTCAAAACAATACAACGGTTTCCACCTTGTCCATCAATGCCAGCAGCAGTTGGATTGGTACAAACTTCTATGGTCTATTTAATACCACTGGCAATGCCATTGATGCAGGGGGATTTACCGTTAATACCGGCTCAACGGTGTATGGTGGAACGGCGGGCATCCTGAATCAGACGGGGGCGACGATTACCTCTAACTCGGCTAACTCAATCAACAACCTTGGAACCATTGGTAAGTCCGGCGCCCTATATTCCACAGACGGCATTTTTAATAGCGGCACGATCTCGAACTCAACCTCAAACGCCACGATCAAAAACTCGGGCGCGATCACTGGGTCGAACTCAGCCATCAATAACCAATCAAGCGGAGTAATTAGCAACTCTAGTTCTGGCGACGTGATTTCGAACGGATCAAGTCAAACAATTGGGGGAAGTAATTCAACTTACGGCATATACAATGCCGGCAGCATCTCTGGACCGAGTAGTGGAGTGGCCATCAACAACAGCGGAACTCTATCGGGCACAAATTCAGGCCTCTACAACGCGACAACCGGCACCATTTCCTCTAATAACATTGACCAAACCATCAAAAACACTGGCACTATCGGGGGCGCTAGTAGTCAGTATGGCATTTACAATGCGGGTAGCATCACCAACGGTGGAGCTGGTGCAACAGTTGTGCTGTACAACAACGGGGGGACGATTCAGGGTACCGTTGATGGGATCTACAATGCTGTGGGCGGGTCGATGACCTCAACCAATGGCAGCGTCATCTTTAATGCTGGTACGATTTCTTCGATCACCAACGCCGGCACGATCACTGGGTCAAATCAGTATGGAATTTTTAACGGAGTTGCTGGGACGATAACGAGCATCACCAATACAGGATCAATCATCGCAAGTCAGGGTGGCATTTTTAATAACTCAGGCATCATCACCACCCTCAATAATGCTCAGGGTGCAGGCAATTCGAACGGCGCATTAACCTATTCCGGTAAGCTACCTACCAACTACAACATCATCATCAATAGCCCCACCAGCTTTGGTAAGTTAGCAGTTACAGGAGCATCGGGCACCACCACATTCGGAATTGCAAGTAGTTCGACTGTCGCTGCGCAAACTTATACAGCAGTCTTAAGCGGAGTCGCAGCTAGTGCAATCGCCTCAGGTAAGACTGGTACTTTTGGCAGCTATAACTATTCATTGGCATTAGAGTCAGGAAGCTCTACCGTCTGGGATTTAACACTGACCCCTACTCCGACCCCGAACCCGACCCCAACTCCCACATCTACAAACTACGTTACCAACACCGCTCTCAATAACAATACTGCCGCCCTTGGTGCTGCGACCACGCTGACTGCGATTGCTGCCAACCCAACGGCGGCCATGACTCCTGTCATTACCGCCTTAAACGGGTTAACTGGCACAGCCCAATCAAATGCCATCAGCCAGACATTGCCTGTAGTGGTTGGCGCTTCATCCATGGCGACCGCCAATAGCCAACGCGGTTTGGGACAAATCGTACAAGCTCGTCAAAATGCGATGGCAGGCCTGTCGTCTGGCGAAGATTTTATTGCTGCGCGAAATGTATGGATGAAGGCTTTTGGTAGTTGGACCAATCAAAACGATGTCAATAATGTCTCGGGCTATAAAATCAATACTGGAGGTTTAGCCCTTGGCAGTGACTATGCTCTCTCACCCCAAAGTAATATTGGCGGCGTATTGGCTTTTGCCAATAGCGCTGTGAATGGCAATAACTCAGCCGCTCCTTCTAGTGTGAACGTGAATAGCTATCAGCTTGGTGCTTACGGCGATTATGCAATTCAAGCAGATGTGAACTGGAACTATCAGGCTGATTTTGGAGTTAATCAAAATACTGGTAATCGAGGTATCGCCTTTATGGGTACTAGCGCAAACTCGAGCTATAACAGTTACAGCGGGCACTTGGGTACGGGGGTCCAAAAACTCTATGCCCTAGCTGAAAAAACAAAATTTATCCCCTCACTTCGGGCTGACTATTTGACGGTCCAATCTCAAAGCTACTCCGAGACCAATGCCGGCGCACTGAACCTTAATGTCAATAGCCAAAACTACAATGAGCTCTTACTCTCTGCGAACTTCCGTCTGGATCAAGAGATTACTGAGAAGATGAAAGTGACTGGCAACGTGGGAGCGGGATACAACACCCTGAATAATCAAGTGCAGATTACTTCTACCTATGCAGGAGGTGGCTCATCCTTTGCAACCAATGGTTTGGCAGTATCGCCTTGGCTCTATAACGCTGGTCTGGGCTTGGTTGGCCAAATCGAAAAAGGTTATGAATTAGGTGTGCGTTACGACGTTCAGACCACTACAACTGGTTACTTAAACCAAATCGCCTCCGCTAAGTTGAAAATTAATTTTTGAGTGCTCGACTTATTCGCATCTTAGTGCGCGACTTAAATTAAAAGCACTATTCCCTTTGTTGCTGGTTTAAAGCAAATAAAACCAGCGGTCTATAGGCTATCTGTTTGCGGACTATTACTACCCTACCTTATGGGTTTAAATATTGGAGATTAGCGCGGTTTTTCAGTCATCGCTCCCTTGCCAAAACCAATATGCCATCTATCAACCACAAGATCATTATGAAAAGCAGCGCTATTGGTAGGCGGGCACCTAGCTGGATGGTACTCGTTATAATCCGAACTTAATCACCCTAAAACCCGCTAAACGGTAAATTACTATGAGCAACGAGCACGGAAATTTAATTAAGTCCCCAAAACAACTCATCATCATGGTGTTTGCAAGCTTTTTTGTGCCACTCATCATTATTTTGCTGCTGATGGTATTTGTAAACAATGGCAAGCGTGGAGATGCTTCGACTACGACTGAGCAACTAATTAAGCCAGTAGCCCAATTAAACTTTAAGAGTGAGAGCGGTCCAAAGGAGCTTCAGACTGGTGAGCAAGTATATAAAGCCGTTTGTGCTGCTTGCCACGCAACGGGCGCAGCGGGTGCTCCGAAGTTTGGCGACGCTAGTGCATGGGCGCCGCGTATTGCCAAGGGGTATGAATCCATGATGGCCTCAGTATTAAAAGGCAAAAATGCAATGCCAGCTCGTGGCGGCTCAAATCCTGCAGATATTAGCGACTATGAACTAGGACGCGCAGTGGTTTATATGGCCAATGCTGCTGGTGGCAAGTTGCCAGAACCTAAGGCGCCTGATCAAGCCACTAAGTAACCCTTGGCGCATCTAAAAAAGCTGGCTATATGCCAGCTTTTTTATTTTTCTTCGTTTGTAGCCTTTGAATCTAAAGCGATTTGATAAGCCTCTTTTTTGGGAAGCCCCAAGGCCTTTGAAAGAACGGTAGCAATTTCTTTGCTACCCAAGAAAGGGCTTAAAGCATTTGCCCACATTAATAGAGTTGAATGCTCAGGAGCCTCTTCCGTATTGGCTTGGCGACCAGCTACCACGATAACAAACTCACCTTTTAGACTTTCAGCATCATCTAGCCACTGCCCTACTTTGCCTGCTTCTAATGCCGCTATTTGTTCAAATTTTTTAGTTAGCTCTCGGCAGATTAATACTTGTCGATTTGGTTCTAAAACGCGTGTTAGCAAAAGTAGTGTTTCGCGAATGTGATGGGGGGATTCAAAGAAAATACTTGTTTTTCTACTGTTGCAAATATCCTGAATGAGCGCATCACGCTCTTTAGTTTTATTTGGCCAAAAACCCAGAAACTGAAAGCGCCCTTCCGAGTTCAGCATGACCGAGCCAGCAATAGAGATTGTGCAAGACACGGCGCTTGCTCCTGGAATCGGAATGACTCGATAGCCCGCCTTCTGCACCTCATGAACCAATCTTGCGCCTGGGTCAGATACGCCTGGAGTGCCTGCATCAGATACGTAAGCCCAGCGTTCGTTGTTAGATAGACGCTGAATAACGGTTTGTGCACCCTCCACTTCATTATGTTCATGTAAGGCGAGACATTTTTTGTGAAGGCCAAATTGCTGCAACAAGGGGGCGCTATGACGGGTGTCTTCACAGGCAATACCATCAACTGCTTCTAGTACATGCAGGGCACGCAGGGTTATGTCCCCAAGATTGCCAATAGGAGTAGCAACCATATAAAGAGCTCCAGTCGGTAGATCTTGCTGCTTTAAAAAATCTAATGAGCTTATTTCCATGGAGTATTGTCTGCGTAAGATTGGCCAATAAGCAAGAGAATACGTTGCTTTTTGTTGCAGAAGCCTTCATCAGAAAAGCGTATGCCTTTGGCGCATAATATTGTTATGGAAAAAGATACTATTGAGCGCCTACGCAAGCGCGCGTCCCAACACTTTCTAGACAGTATTGCCGTAAAGCAAGAGGCTGAAAAAGTGCTTCCTGCAACCATTGCCAGCGGAGTGTTGGCAATGGTAGATTGTTTACGTGCTGGCGGTAAGGTAATGGCTTGCGGGAATGGTGGTTCTGCAGCCGATGCACAGCATTTTGCAGCTGAGCTCATTGGTCGCTTTGAAAGAGAGCGTCAAGAATTAGCTGCAATCGCGTTGACAACGGATACATCTATTTTGACGGCCGTCGGCAATGATTACAGTTACGATGAAGTCTTTAGCAAGCAGGTACGCGGTCTTGGAAAAAAAGGCGATATCTTGTTAGGCATTTCAACCTCTGGTAATTCGAAGAATGTTGTCAAAGCCATCGAAGCCGCAAAAAAAAAGGGCATCAAAATTATTGCGTTGACTGGTAATGGCGGTGGAAAGATCGCTAGCTTGTTAGATCAAGATGACATTCATTTATGTGCGCCCTCTAACCGTACTGCGCGTATTCAAGAAACCCATTTAGTCTTACTTCATGCATTGTGTGATGGTGTTGATCATATTTTGCTCGATTAAAACTTTCATCTATTTCAAATAAAAGATAAAGACATGCATATTCAACCTTTTAGTAAGTTCGTCATTGTTGCAGCGCTTATTTCGCAATTAACGGCTTGTGCAGTTGTGGCAGTAGGCGGTGTTGCGGCTGGCGCTAGTGTGATGGCAGATCGCCGTAGTCCAGCAGTGCAAGCAATTGATAAAGGCATTGAGTTAGAGGCAGAGAATGCTTTAGCAAAACGATATGGCGATAATGCACACATCAATGTCACTTCGTTCAATCAAAAAGTTTTGCTGACTGGCGAAGCTAAAGATGCCGACATTAAAGGCCAAGCAGACGCCTATGCCAAAGCTATGAAGAACGTGCACTCAGTGTTTAACGAACTGATCATAGGGCCTAACAGTACCCTCACGGCACGGGCTAATGATTCCTATCTTGAGTCAAAGATTAAAACGCAAATGGTATTTACAGATAAATTGCCATCAAACTCCATGGCTATTGTTGCCGAGGGAGGTAGCGTCTATCTCATGGGGATACTGACTCAAAATGAAGCCAACATGGCAAAGCAAGTTGCCAGTAATACGAATGGCGTTAAGGATGTTTATGTTTACTTTGACATCATTTCAGACGCTGAAAAAGCGCGCCTAGAAAAGCAAGGTAAAGCAGAGGAAGCGCAATCAAACTCACCGCCAAAATATCAGTAAGACTTTAGAAAAGTTGGACATGTTTTTTTCGTGGCGATATACAAAAATTATTTTTGTTGTCGCCCTTTTCTTTTCTAGATTTTCTTTTGCTGCTGTTTCTGCAGACGACGGCAAGGCCTATGCTCTGGCAAAACAAAACGCATGTTTAGGTTGTCACGCCATGAACAAAAAAATTGTCGGCCCTAGTTTTCAATCGGTTGCGCAAAAATATAAAAGTGATTCCAATGCGCAAACATTTTTAAAGGCTAAAGTTGTAAAGGGCGGCGCTGGTTCTTGGGGAGTTGTGCCGATGCCTGCAAATGCAAAGCTTAGTGATGCAGAACTATCTCTACTAGTGAGTTGGATATTGCGTGGAGCTCCGAGCGAGAATTAACGCGCGAGCATGGGCCTGCCTAAAAACCACCACCAGGCTTGATTAGAGCGCTTGAGATTGGCCTTTAATGCGTAATCCAAATCTGCCCATTGTTCATTGGCTGCTTCTTGAACAATAGTTGCTGGGTTTGCTGGAGGTAACTTGAGGTAAGCATCAGCATCACCATAGGCATACTCCACACGCATTCCAGCCTTTTGAGCTAAATGCATCATGGCCTTATTGTTAGCCAGACAATGGACATATAGGGTTTCAATGCGTGTATTGCGCGAATGTACCGCAGCGCGCTGTAGTAACGCGGCGCCAAGTCCTTGCGCGCGACCTTCAGGCAATACAGAGACGCCAAATTCAGCAGATCGAGCCCGCCCTTTCAATGCTGGCAAATAGGCCAAGTGAGCCATCCCAATGAGCTTGAGATCAAGATCAAAGATCCCAAAAACCACATCTCTATTGAAATCCAGTCCTTCAACATAGCGCTCAATCACTTCATCAGGGGTATGTGTGCCAAAGCGGAGACGGCGATCATCTTCATCGAGTTGCAATAAATGGTTCAAGACTTCTTGTCTGTAGCCCGCATGAAGCTCGCGAACGGGTACTGCCTGCCCTGCCGTGTAGGGCTTGGTAGGTAAGTGACTATTCGCTAATTTATTGTGCATAGCAATATATTAGCAGGGATGGAGACAAATTACAGGGTTTTCCCTTATAACGTGGTAAAAACGCAAATTCATGATTAAAAAGAAGGCTCAATTTCTAAAATTGTTATGGAAAGCCCCCAAAACAAAAAATTTTGAAAAAAAAGTTAAATTTTTTTAGAAGATAAGGCCTTGTTTTTATTGGTTTTATTTTTCATATTAGAAAAAACCCTGCCTTTTTAGAGAAAAAGAGTGTGAAAGGTGTTGACGACCCCTAAAAAGTGGGATATAGTCTCACCTCTCTGCTGAATGTTTTTTGAAATACGAAACAAGTCAGCCCTCTTTAAAAATTAGTCAACCGATAATTGTGGGTACTAAGTGAAAGCATCCAGTCCTTCGGGACAGATGTAAATAAATAGTACTCATAGACAGTAAAAAGATTTGGTTTTATTACCAAGTCAATTTCTTGAATGAG
>CANBYN010000076.1 GCA_947373615.1 Burkholderiaceae bacterium
TAGAGGCAAAAAAAACAGCATAGTAAAAAGTCAAATAACATCCTCTCACTACATTGAATAAAAAAGGCCTAGATCCAATCTAGGCCTTTTTGTAGAGCTCAGCATTACTGCTACTTAAGTGCTTTACGCCTTTAAGTTCTTACCCAACATTTCCCAAGTGGCAACAACGCTATCTGGGTTAAGTGAGATCGAAGTGATACCCTTCTCCACCAACCAGCGTGCAAAATCCGGGTGGTCTGAAGGACCTTGACCGCAAATACCCACGTATTTGTTTTGCTTGCGGCAAGCATCGATCGAGCGAGCAATCATAAATTCAACTGCTGGATCGCGCTCATCAAAGTCGATTGCTAACAACTCCATGCCAGAGTCACGATCAAGACCTAAAGTTAACTGAGTCATATCATTAGAGCCAATTGAGAAGCCATCGAAATGCTCAAGGAATTGATCAGCAAGAATAGCATTAGAAGGAATCTCGCACATCATTATGAGGCGCAGACCATTGACACCACGCTTAAGGCCAAACTTTTCCATCATTGAAATAACACGTTCAGCTTGTTTAATCGTGCGCACAAACGGAACCATGATCTCCACGTTATCCAAACCCATTTCTTCACGCACACGCTTCATCGCCGCACACTCAAGAGCAAATGCTTCACCAAAATCTTCAGAGACATAACGTGAAGCACCGCGGAAGCCAAGCATTGGATTTTCTTCATCCGGCTCGTAGCGAGAACCACCAATTAACTTCTTGTACTCATTCGATTTGAAATCAGATAAGCGCACAATTACTGATTTTGGATAGAAGGCAGCTGCAATCGTTGCAACACCCTCAACTAACTTATCCTCATAGAATTTTCGTGGACTTGCATGACCACGAGCAACACTCTCTACAGCGCGTTTGAGATCGGGGTCAATGTTTGGATATTCCAAGACTGCACGCGGATGAACGCCAATATTGTTGTTAATAATGAATTCAAGACGGGCTAAGCCAACACCGGCATTCGGTATCTGGCAGAAATCAAATGCCAGCTGAGGATTGCCAATATTCATAGTGATCTTCACTGGAATTTCTGGCAACACACCGCGTGATACTTCAGTTACTTCAGTTTCGATCAATCCATCATAGATATGACCTTCATCACCCTCGGCACAAGAAACGGTCACCATCATGCCATCTTGCAAATGCTCTGTAGCGTCGCCACAACCAACTACTGCAGGCACCCCCAATTCACGCGCGATGATCGCGGCGTGGCAGGTTCGACCTCCACGATTAGTCACAATCGCAGAAGCACGCTTCATTACTGGCTCCCAGTTGGGGTCGGTCATATCAGCCACCAATACATCACCAGGTTGAACACGGTCCATCTCGCTTGGGTCACGAATAATGCGAACAGGACCTGCACCAATTTTTTGTCCAATCGCGCGACCTTTTACTAATACCTTAGAGCTACCCTTAAGCTTGTAACGCATTTCAACTTGGCCGGCTGCTTGACTCTTCACTGTCTCTGGACGAGCCTGAAGAATATAAATGCGGCCATCTTGACCATCTTTACCCCACTCGATATCCATTGGACGACCGTAATGCTTTTCGATAATGACAGCATACTTAGCCAATTCTGTAATGTCTTTGTCATCCAAAGAATAACGATTGCGCATTTCTGGAGATACATCAACGGTTTGAACCTTCTCAGCAGAACCCTTGGGTGCAAATTGCATTTGAATCAACTTAGAACCCAAAGAGCGACGGATGATGGCATATTTGTCTTGGGCTAAAGTCGTTTTGAAAACATAAAACTCATCCGGATTAACTGCACCCTGCACAACAGTTTCACCCAAGCCATAGCTTGAAGTAATGAATACGACATCCTCAAAGCCTGACTCGGTATCCAGAGTAAACATTACCCCAGCAGCACCCAAGTCAGATCGAACCATGCGCTGAATACCAGCAGACAAGGCTACCTCAGCGTGAGCAAAGCCTTTGTGGACACGATAGGAAATAGCGCGATCGTTATAGAGCGAGGCAAATACTTCACGAATCTTTTTAAGAACGTCATCAATACCCTCAACATTCAAAAAAGTTTCTTGCTGACCCGCAAAAGAAGCATCTGGCAAATCTTCTGCAGTAGCGGAAGAACGAACGGCAAAAGATCCTTTTCCAGAGTCATCCAAAATCGCAAATGCTTTGCGAATTTCTTCATTTAGTTTTGGTTGAAATGGAGCCGTTTCGATCCACTGACGAATTTCGGCACCGGCCTCAGCCAATGCACGAACATCATCAATATTCAAACCTTCTAATCGCTTTTGAATGCGTTCAGTAAGGTTGTTATGTTTTAGAAAATCACGAAATGCCAGCGCAGTTGTGGCAAAACCAGTTGGCACACGCACACCTGTAGAAGCCAGCTGAGAAATCATTTCACCTAAAGAAGCATTCTTACCGCCGACTGATTCAACATCAGTCATGCGAAGTTGCTCAAAAGGTAAGACATAAGCGTCAGCTATATTGCTATTTTGTTGTTGTTGGTTAGGCATAAGATACTCTCAAAAGATAAGAAAACTGTTCAAGCGAACGATCTAAAATAAGGCATACTTCAATAAATTCTATTGTAGCCCTGACACAAACACTTAGGCCAAACTCATGCTTAACGAATCCCGCATTGTTTTTATCGTATCAGACGGCACTGGCATCACCGCCGAGAACTTTAGCCAATCCATTTTGGCCCAATTTGAGACCCCCTTTAAGCATATTCGGGTGCCTTTCGTTGATAGCGTAGATAAGGCCCATAAAGCCGTTAGCAGCATTAGCCAGGCGGCCAGTAAATACGGCGTTCTGCCCATTGTTTTCACCACTTTGGTGAATCCTGAGCTCAATGCCATTGTTGGCAAGGCGAATGGGATTGTCCTTGATATGTTCCAGACCTTTGTGGCACCTCTTGAGGCGGCCTTAGGCATGAAATCTACCCATGCCATGAATCGTCTACACCATAACGCAGATACCGATGCCTATAAGAACCGGATTGAGGCAATTAACTATTCGCTAGCCCACGATGATGGGCAATCGAACAAAAACCTAGCTGATGCTGATGTAATCTTGGTGGGCATCTCTCGGGTAGGTAAAACACCGACCAGCCTTTATCTAGCCATGCAATATGGTTTAAAGGCTGCCAACTACCCCCTCATCCCGGAAGATTTTGAACGGGGACAACTTCCGAAAGATCTGGTTCCGTACCGTAATAAAATCTTTGGCCTCATGATAGACGCTGAACGCCTATCGGAAATTCGCAACGAACGCAGACCTGGCAGTAACTATGCAAAACTCGAAAACTGTCGCTACGAAATTAATGAAGCTACAGCGATGATGAAAAAACAATCAATTCCCTGGGTCATGACTACCAGTAAATCTATTGAAGAAATTGCGACTACTGTCTTACAAGGAATTAAGTCAGATAAAACAATCTTGGGCTAGGTAATATGACTAAGCCATCCATTGATAGGCCATTTAAATTCAATGCCTATGGGGGCTTTTTGGTAAAAATCCAAACACTTGGATTTTCCTCGCAGTAGTAGCCTAAGACCGCCTTGCCCGCACCGTCTCAAATAGACAAACTGCTGCTGCAGTAGAGACATTTAGTGATTCAACACGCGGATCAATTGGAATTGAAATTCCCTTGGACTGCGCCAGCAGGTCCAAAGAGACACCCTGACCTTCGCTACCCATAACCCATGCGACGGGATACAAAAGCTCTTTTTTCAGAGAGAAGAGATCATGTTCTGCATCCGCCGAAGCAACCAAGAGTGGCGCAGTAATCGCACTCAGTACCTGCTGGTTTGACCAACCTTCATAAAGATCCAATAAGCGATGAGCTCCCATTCCAGCTCGCAAGACCTTGCTGGACCACAGATGAGCACAACCAGATAAAGCAATTACCTGCGTAAATCCAAATGCTGCTGCAGTGCGAAGAATAGAGCCGACATTACCCGCATCTTGGATGCGATCCAATATCACTACATCACCATCAAGAGTGGAAATAGATTGCGGTGGCGCTATCGTGGATTTAGGTAAGCTTAATAAACCTGCAATATGTGGAGCATTCACTAAATCACCTAATAAATCCCAGAGTGCGCTATCTAATTGATAAACCTTGGTATTAGGACATATTTCGATATGGGAATATACCGCTTCAGCAATTTCTACATTTTTTAAGCCAACCTCTGAAGTCAGAAGCGTCTTTAACGCTGAATCACCCACCCATGTCTGCACTAGATGGATACCCTCTATTAGGGCCTGACCATAAGCTATCCTCGCTTTTTGCCCCTTAGACCCTGTAGCCTGAAGAAGGCGGATCTCCTTAAATAAAGGATTTTCTTTGGAAGTAATCAGACCAAAATTCATAACTTAATTATCAATCGACTCAACAACTTTTCGCACAGGAGAAAAACTTCTTCTATGCTCAGTACAAGCACCATACTGTTTCAAGGCCGCAAAGTGTGCCTCCGTGGGATAACCCATGTGCTGAGCAAAGCCATATTGAGGATAGCGCTCATGCAATATTTGCATTTGTCGATCACGCGTAACTTTGGCGATGATCGATGCAGCAGAAATTGCAGGCTCCTTGGCATCCCCTTTAATGATGGCTTCTGCTGCAATGGGTAATTCTGGACAGCGATTGCCGTCAATCAATGCCTTGTCTGGCCAAACCCCTAGTTTGCTTGTTAAGTCTTCAACTGCACGTTTCATTGCCAGCATCGTTGCTTGCAAGATATTGATTTCATCAATTTCTAATGGGCTAGCTTCGCCAACTCCCCAAGCTTTCGCCTTTTGAAGAATTTGCTCATAAAGGTACTCACGACGAGCGGAGCTTAACTTTTTGGAATCTTTTAACCCCACAATCGGATTATTAGGATCAAGCACTACTGCGCCAGCTACGACTGCACCCGCTAACGGGCCACGTCCAGCTTCATCAACTCCGCAGATCCAAATAATGCTGTGCTCGCTCATTTCTTACGACTATCTGCAATAGTTTGAGCTACTGCTTGAGCAACTAGTAATCCCGTAGGACGACGCAAAGTTTCATGCATATGCACAAATCGCGCCTTTAGATCGGCAACTTTTGTTGGATGTTCTAGCCAATCTTGCAATGCATTTGCTAGTTTTTCTGGCGTGGCATCATCCTGCAATAACTCAGGCACCACAAACTCGCCACATAAAATATTGGGTAGCCCCACGTAGGGCAAATATCCCTGACGCCTCATAATTTGCGCAGTAAGCCATGGCACTTTATAAGAAATTACCATAGGCTTTTTCCATAAAGCTGCCTGCAAAGTAGCGGTGCCACTAGCAATTAAAACTACATCGGATGCTTCCAATACTTCATCAGCCATACTATTGAGCAAGTAAATTTGTATGTCTGGATTACTGTTCTTGGCTTTAAGTAAAAGCTGTTCTACTGGATCACGTAGCCTTGGTGTGGCTATTGGAATTAAGAAACTCAGCTTCTGACCTTTGCAGCGCTTAGCGAGAAGTTGAATTGTTTCAAAAAAGACTGGGGCAATCAGCTCGATCTCAGAACTGCGACTCCCCGGCAAGACAGCAATCACAATACCGTCCAAATTAGTACTTGGAATTTTTAGGGTCTGGGAAATTTTTTCTCGCGCTAGATTGGTATTGGGCTCAAGTGGAATATCACTGGCAAGTGGATGCCCTACATAAGTCGAAGATACACCTGCACGATCGTAAATTTCAGTTTCAAATGGAAAAATGCATAACATTCGCTCAACAGCTTTGGCAATTTTCTTAATCCGTCCTGCACGCCATGCCCAAATCGATGGGGAGACGAAATGCAAAGTCGGAATTCCTGCTTTGCGTAACTGCAGTTCTACGCCTAAATTAAAGTCTGGTGCATCAATTCCCAAATAGACATCTGGACGCCCCTCATCCAAGAGATTGGCAATCAGCTCCTTACGCAGACTTAGAATTGCTGGAAGTTGCTTTATCGCCTCAACATAACCACGAACACTTAAAGTCTCCATTGGCCAATCGGAGCGCATACCTTCGGCTTGCATTCGTGGTCCACCAATGCCATAAACTTGAAGACCAGCCATCTCCGGCATATGATTGAGCGCTCTCAATACTGGTGCAGCGAGCAAATCTCCTGAAGGCTCGCCAGCTACACAAGCTAACTTTGGCAAGGCGAGCTTTACCGAACAATACCGCGTGTAGAAGCGGCGATAAAGTCATGAAACTGAGCAAGCCTTTCAGCGGTTGCAGTATCAGCTACGCTGGCAGAAACCATCTTTTGAATCTCCACCTTAGCATCTTCAAAGCTAAGGCCATCCTTATAAAGAACCCTATAGGCTTGACGCAAGGCAGTGATAGTTTCAGTAGAGAAACCACGGCGTTTCAGTCCTTCAACATTAATGCCATGAGGGGATGCTTTTTCACCAGCCGCCATCACAAAGGGAGGAATATCCTGCACCAAAGCAGAAGCTCCACCAAGCATGCCATGTTGTCCAATACGCACAAATTGATGCACCCCTGACATACCACCTAAAATTGCCCAGTCCTCTACATGAACATGGCCTGCAATTTGCGCATTGCTTGCAAAGATGGTGTTATTACCTACCTGACAATCATGTGCAATATGCACGTATGCCATGATCCAGTTGTCATTACCAATACGTGTAATACCGCCGTCTTGTACTGTACCGGTGTGGATCGTAGTGAACTCACGAATGGTATTGCGATCACCAATAATTAATTGAGTCGGTTCTCCACGGTATTTCATGTCCTGTGGAACGCCGCCAATGGCTGTGAAGTGAGCAAAAGTGTTCCCTTGTCCAATTGTCGTGAAGCCCTCTATAACCGCATGAGAACCCACCTTAGTTCCAGCGCCAATCCTTACATTCGGTCCAATAATCGAATAAGGGCCAATCTCAACATCATCGGCTAGATCAGCTTTGCTATCAACTACAGCAGATGCATGAATCCGAGTCATTGCGCGCCTTTCGTACGCACAGCACAGGTTATGTCAGCCTCAGCAGCAAGCTCGCCATCTACAGTTGCTTTTACATGGAATTTATAGATGCCGGCTTTTTCACGCTGGTAAGTAGCAACCATAACCAATTGGTCGCCAGGAAGCACCGGCTTCTTAAACCGAGCGCCATCTATGCCTGCAAAATAGTAAACAGCATCTTCCGCTTTTGCCTCTGTAAATGTCAACAAGGCAGCAGTCTGGGCCAAAGCCTCAATAATCAGCACGCCAGGCATTACTGGGAAATCGGGAAAATGTCCTTGAAAAAATGGTTCATTGATCGTGACATTCTTAATTGCTGTAATACTCTGACGTGGAGTAAATTCCAACACACGATCCACCAATAGAAATGGATATCGATGTGGCAGTAACTTCATGATCTGATTGATATCAATTGCTATTTCTTTAGTCATAGGGCTGCCTGCATGTAAGTATTTATTAAATTGATTGCTAGAGTCCTCAAGACTCCGTATTTTTATTTCTTTCCAAAAATCGTAAACGTTGGCGTATTTTATCGAGGCCACGCACTATCGCGGTATTTTTTTCCCAAGCACCATGGAGCATTGAAGGATAGACGCCCGTGAAATGCTGTCCCGGCTCAGTAATGGAGCGAATAATAGACGTATTACCGGAGACCGTCGTTCTATCAGCAATTGTGAGATGACCCGCAAAGTTTGCAGCTCCCCCAATAATGCAGAAGTTACCAATCTTAGTACTGCCAGAAATGGCAGCACAACCCGCAATCACACAACACTTACCAACAATTACGTTATGAGCAATTTGGACTTGATTATCGATCTTGGTTCCAGCCCCAATCACCGTATCGGTCATTGCTCCACGATCTACTGTCGTAGAAGCCCCAATCTCAACATCATCGCCAATAACTACACTACCAGTTTGCGGGATCTTGACCCACTCACCACCAGTTGCTGAAAAATCAGGAGCAAAACCAAAACCATCTGCACCAATCACGGCACCACTATGAATAATGCAACGCTCTCCAATACTTGTCTTGCTGTAAATTGATACCGAAGGGTAAATCAGGGTGTCGTCAGCAATTTCACTACTGCTAGCAATGGAGGTGTTGCCAAGTATAGTAACGCGCTCACCTAACTTCACGTTTGAGCCAATTTGCACAAACGGACCGATATGACAGGAGGAAGAAATAATTGCAGTGGGATCAATTGAAGCGCTTGGATGAATTCCAGCCACATAAAGGGGTGAATTCGATTTAGCAAAATATTGCGCCATTCTAGCAAAAGTTGCGTAAGGATTCTTGGCTACAAAATAGACCCGATTTGTTGAAAACGCACTTGGGTTTTCTTGCAAAAACTCTAAATCTGCTTTGCTAACA
>CANBYN010000077.1 GCA_947373615.1 Burkholderiaceae bacterium
GCCGCCTTCATTGGGGCGCTAATTCTATTGCGCCAATCATTAAAGTCACCAGCAACAATCACAGGGGCATCTTGAGTAAGTGCTTGGATGTGCCCAATAATTGCCTCCAGTTGACGTTCTCGACCGCGCTCAAATAATGCCAAATGAACACAGAAACAATGTATTGGCTGATCCATGCCTGCAAGTTTGGTAATACTATGAAGCAGCCCCCGCTTCTCAAAGCGATATGCAGAAATATCGTAGTTATTTCCTTTTAGTTGCGGTTGCTTTGAAAGAATGGCATTGCCATGATGCCCATCGGGATATTCGACATTTTTTCCATAATGCCAGTCATGCCAAAAATCTTCTGAGAGGAAATGAGTTAATTCAGCAAGAGGCCATTGCCCAAAACGTCTAACTCTTCCACGGTGTTCTTGCTGAAGTTCTTGTAAAAAAAGTAAGTCAGGGTGATGACTGCGCATTTTTTGGCGCAATTGGTAAATAGTTGAATGTCGATGCAAAGGTGATAAACCTTTATGAACATTCATGCTCATCACAGTAAAGCGCGCACCCTTACTGAGAGTCATTAGAACTGGCCCTCTGCACGTTGACGCCTGACACGCGCCAAGTAGATTTCACTCTCAACTAATTCTTGGCATTGCATGCATTTATTGCAGATGGATGCTTGCTCACGCAACTCCTCAATCGAGCCCACAGGGTGGGTGTCGAGATACTCGCGCAAATCCACATCGAGAACCTCATTACAGAGGCAAACCACATCAGCCATAGGTCAAAAATAGGGGAATCAATCTCATTAAGCTCATTTTGCCATTGCCTTGATAGAATCAAGCGCATGTTGACCGCTTTTCAATCCGCCCTTTCTCTTCTTGCCCATTTAGATGGCGGAGTATTGGGCATTGTGTTGGTGTCGCTGCAAGTTAGCCTTACCGCCCTCTTCTTTGGAGCCTTATTTGGCCTACCTATTGGTGCCTTACTGGCGACAGAGGAATTTGCCAGCAAAAAATCAATTATCGTGGTCCTTAATACTCTAATGGGCGTGCCCACGGTGATTGTTGGTGTCATTGTCTACCTTATGCTGTCGCGTACAGGGCCCCTAGGAGCATGGGGGTGGCTATTTACCGTAAAGGGCATGATCATCGCCCAAACTCTACTGACAACCCCTTTAATTGCCGCCCTAAGTCGCCAATTACTGGAGGATTCTTGGAAAATTCACCGAGACTCTTTCTTAAGTTTGAAATTACCCCCCTTGTCCCGCTACAAATGGCTGATCTGGGACTGTCGTTTCTCCTTAACTATTGCTATTCTTGCTGGCCTGGCCAGAGCTATTTCAGAAGTCGGCGCCGTAATGATTGTGGGCGGCAATATTGATCACTCCACCAGAACCATGACAACAGCCATTGCATTGGAAACCAGCAAAGGTGATTTACCCCTAGCACTCGCTCTAGGAATTGTTCTGCTGTCTATCGTCCTACTGGCTAACCTATTTACTTTTGCAGTTCGTCAAATTGCGGAGCGACGTTATGGTTAATTTGGGAACGCAATTTGCAAATTTCATTGAACTCAAAGACATTACCGTTAAAAGTAATAGCAGAACTATCCTTAGTATTCCACATGCCATCATCCCTGCCGACAGAATTACAGCCTGTATTGGTCCCAATGGTGCTGGTAAAACTACCTTTTTAAAGTTATTGGCTGGGCTTATAAAACCCGATACAGGATCGGTTGCCTACTCTTTCAATGCGAAAACTGCTCTAGTTTTACATCACACTCCAATGGTGAAAGCTTCTGCAAAAGCGAATCTAGGCTTAGTGAGTGACGCTGATACTACAATTACCACAGAAGATATTGACAGAGTCATCGAGCAAGTTGGATTAAGTGATTTAGCCTCTAGTCCTGCACATAAATTATCTGCTGGAGAAAGACAGAAACTTTGTCTTGGTAGAGCTATTTTGCAAAAACCCAATTTGGTTTTATTGGATGAGCCCACCGCAAATCTTGATCCCAAGACCACTGAACAAGTAGAAGAAATGATTCGTCAATTTGGCCCACAAGGGGCTAATGTCATCTTTTCATCACACCAACTAGCTCAAGTACAAAGACTTGCCGATCATATTATATTTATTGATCAGAGTGAAATAAAAGAAAAGGGGCCCGTAGGCCCCTTCTTTTCCAATCCTCAATCACAGGCAGCTAAACGCTACCTGCATCAAGAATTAATTGCTGACTAATTACTGACTTTAATTATTTCGCTGCAGGAGCTGCTGGTGCAACCGTCGGCGTAACGGCTGCCACTGGCGCAACAAATGGTGGTGGAGCTACGCAAGCTGCTGGCGCAGGGGTTCCAGCCACTTTGTATTTATCAGCAACTCTATTTTGCGCTTGGCAAAGTTGATAGGCTCCTACCTTATCACCATAAGCGGTTTTAGCTTTAGCAAGAGTTGCAGCTTCTTGCGCTTCTGGCGTCAATGGTGGCAATGCCGCCATGACTGAGGCTCCAGCAAATGCGCAGAATATAAAAGCAATGATTTTTTTCATGGCTTTGTCCTTATTTATTAACTTTGTTGTACCAAATTTCATGATGCTCTTTAGCCCAAGTGGCATCAACATAACCAGTCTTCATGCCATCAATGGAGCCTTGCGAGCCAATCGTGCCGATATAGATATGGCCCATTGCCATTGCCGTCATCAAGATCGCAGCACTACTATGAATGATATTGGCAATCTGCATGGTGCCGCGCAGATACTGAATATCCATAAATGGCACGATCATATCGAGTACAAAACCGGATCCCGAGATTATGAGACCCAAGAAAGTCATTCCAAACCAGAACCAGAACTTCTCGCCGAAGTTAAAGAAACCTGCGGGAATGTGCTTTCCGGAGAAGATGCCTCCAAAACCTAAAATCCAAGCCATATCACCTTGACCAAAAATATTCTTACGGGCAAAGAGCAGGAAGAAAATCACAATAGTTAAGGTAAATAGCGGACCAGTAAAGTTATGGATGTTTTTACAAAGCATTAAGAAAGAGCCGTAAGCAACCCCGCCCATCAACGGCATAGCAAAGTACTTACCGTACAAAATCAATAACCCTGTAAATGCTAACGCCAAAAAGCTAAATGCCATAAGCCAATGTACAAGTCGATCAAAAGCATTGAAGCGCTTGATCTTTACTCCCGACATAGGCGCATGCAATTTCATAGGGCCTTTAATGGTGTAAGTAGCAAGCATTGCAAATACAGCTATTGCTAATAACCAGCCGCCATAAACCGTAATAACGCCATTACGAATCAAGCGCCATTCTTGGCCGGCACGCTGTATTAATACACCCGATTCCTTATCAGGAATGCTGACATAATTTTGCGGATCGCTATTAGGCGCAGTGAAGATAGAAGGGTTAGCTGGTTGAGCTTGGGCCTGAGTTCCATTGGCTAAGCTGTTCGGATTAGCCGGCACAGACAAAGGCGGAATGTCTACCCCGCTAGCAGAAGGCAAAGGCGCCATGGGTGCGCGTTCTGCAAAACTCATTCCGCTCGCAAGCGTTAGTGATAGACCTGCAGCCACCGCCAAAGTGAGTAGAACTTTAGAAAATGATCGTTTCATACACATGTCCTTAAACGTTTTCGTTTTATTTATTATTATTTAGATGATCACTTAATTAACGCGACTGTATTCATTTTGACCTTGCGTTCGCTTATCAATCGATTCAGTCCAACTTGCCTGATTACCAGGCGTCCAACCCTTAGTCATGAAGCCGTTATTAGCCCCCATGTAAGGCGCAACGTCAGGACGCTTAGCAGCTTTAGCAGCTATTTCCGGAGGTTCAGAGCATGCCACCAATAAGACTGCTGCTGCAATACAAAAACCGAGAGTTTTGAAATTGAAATTCATTATTTAGCTCCTGGAATTTTTGCCGCAGGTGTAGGTGTAGGCTCAGGTGTTCCTGGGCCACCATAAGCGGTAGACCAACCAAAAGCTTGAGCACCAGGATACTTGCCGTTTTTCTCACGAGTAGTTACGCGCTGATTGAAGATGCCAGTAATAACATCGCTATCACCACCGATCAATGCCTTGGTAGAACACATCTCAGCGCAAAGCGGTAACTTGCCTT
The DNA here is from genome assembly GCA_947373615.1 of Burkholderiaceae bacterium. GTDB lineage: Bacteria > Pseudomonadota > Gammaproteobacteria > Burkholderiales > Burkholderiaceae > Polynucleobacter. Next base: position 4,110 of record CANBYN010000077.1, read on the forward strand.
CTGCCAAACGATTGCGTCCGTACTTTTCGAACTCAGCAACACTGCCATTTTCTTCTGGACCACCGCTGCAAAATGTGCACTTGTCCATTTTGCTACGAGTTCCAAAGGCACCCTTGCTCAGGAATTGCGGGGCACCAAATGGGCACGCAAAAGAACAGTAGCCGCAACCAATACAAATATCTTTATCGTGCAGCACTACGCCTTCGTCGGTTCGATAGAAGCAATCTACAGGGCAAACAGCCATACAAGGAGCATCGGAACAATGCATACAAGCAACTGAAACCGATTTTTCTTGACCAATAATGCCGTCATTCACCGTCACAACGCGACGACGATTTACCCCCCAAGGTACTTCATTCTCATTTTTACAAGCCGTCACACAGCCGTTGCACTCAATGCAGCGCTCTGTGTCACAAATAAATTTCATTCTTGCCATTGTGTTCTCCTGACTTTATTTTTTACTTAGGCAAATTTTTCGATTTGGCACATGGTGGTTTTGGTCTCTTGCATCATCGTAACCATGTCATACCCATAGGTGGTTGCAGTATTCACTGCCTCGCCCTGAACTATTGGAGCGGCACCTTCTGGATAGTATTTTCGGATGTTTTCACCTTGCCACCAGCCCGCAAAATGAAATGGCACAAACGCAGTACCTAGATCAACACGCTCAGTAACTAATGCGCGCACTTTAATTTTGGCTCCGGTTGGAGATTTAACCCAGACGTAATCCCAGTTCTTAATGCCACGATCCGCTGCAGCTTTAGGATTAATTTCCACAAAGTTTTCTTGTTGCAATTCGGCTAACCATGGGTTGGAACGAGTCTCATCACCACCACCCTCGTACTCGACTAAACGACCAGAAGTGAGAACGATTGGGAACTTCTCATACAGCTTTTGATTCAAGTTTTGATCTTGAACCGTCTTGTAGAGCGTTGGTAAGCGCCAGAAATTTTTCTTATCAGCAGCAGTTGGGTACTTACGCATCATTGGCGCGTTAGTACTGTAAAGCGCTTCGCGGTGAATTGGAATCGCATCTGGGAAGTTCCAAACTACTGCACGGGCTTTAGCGTTACCAAAGGGATGACAACCGTTCTTCATTACGACGCGCTGAATACCGCCAGACAAATCAGTCTTCCAGTTTTTACCTTCAGCCAATTTTTTCTCTTCATCGGTTAACTGATCCCACCAACCCAGCTTCTTCACAAAGACGTGATCGAACTCTGGGTAGCCAGTGGTAATTGCAGAACCTTTGGAATATGAACCATCTTCAGCCAACAAACTCTTACCTTCACGCTCAACACCGAAGTTTGCGCGGAAGTTACCACCGCCTTCCATGACGCTCTTACTAGTGTCATAGAGGTTAGGAGAGCCCGGATGTTTGATAGCTGCAGTGCCGTAGCAAGGCCAAGGCAAGCCATAGTAATCGCCAGCAGTGTTGTAGCCGGTTACCGGATCTATGCCACCACGCGATTTCAAGGTCTTCGGATCGAAGGAGGCTACCATTCGCATGTGCGCTTTGAGGCGCTCAGGAGTTTGGCCGGTGTAACCAATCGTCCAGCAAGAACGATTAATCTCGCGCAAGATATCTTCAATCTGCGGCTCTCTCCATTGCTTACCAGCAAACTTGGAACTCAGAATCTTGTAGTTCTGAGAAAGCTCTTGTCCAAAACCGAGGCGATCTGCAAAAGCTTGCATAATCACATGATCAGGAACCGACTCAAAGAGAGGATCAATCACTTTTTCACGCCACTGTAATGAGCGATTCGATGCAGTTGCAGAGCCAGTAGTTTCAAATTGCGTAGCTGCCGGCAATAAGTAAACATTGCGGTTCTTATTAACAGCATCACCTTCTGCTGCTGGCATTGCTGCCATCGCTGCAGTTGCACTTGGGTAGGGATCAACGACCACCAAGAGATCCAACTTATTCATCGCACGCTTCATATCTAAGCCGCGAGTTTGTGAGTTAGGTGCGTGCCCCCAGAAGAATAGCCCCTTCACATTGGTCTGCTGATCAATCATGTCATTCTTTTCAAGAACGGCATCAACCCAGCGAGAGACGGTCGTTCCAGACTTTTCCATCATGTCTGGTGCGTAACGACCTTTGATCCATTCATAGTCAACACCCCAAACTGCAGCGAAGTGTTTCCATGAACCTGCAGCCAGTCCATAGTAACCAGGCAATGAGTCTGGATTAGGTCCAACGTCCGTTGCGCCTTGAACGTTATCGTGGCCGCGGAAAATATTAGTGCCGCCACCAGATTTACCAACGTTACCTAAGGCCAACTGCAAGATGCAGGAAGCGCGCACCATAGCGTTACCGATAGTGTGCTGAGTTTGGCCCATACACCAAACTACAGTACTAGGACGATTCTTGGCCATGGTTTCAGCCACTTTATACATTTGGGCTTCTGGTACACCACAAGCCTCTTCAACGTTTGCAGGGGTCCACTTTTCCATTACCTCTTTACGGATTTCATCCATTCCGTAAACGCGGTCATTGATGTACTTTTTGTCTTCCCAACCATTTTTAAAGATGTGATACAAAACGCCAAATAAGAACGGGATGTCAGTGCCCGAACGAATTCGCACATATTGATCAGACTTAGCCGCAGTCCGGGTGTAACGTGGGTCAACAACGATGACTTTGCAACCGTTTTCTTTTGCATGCAATAGCATCAACATCGAAACAGGGTGAGCCTCGGCCGCATTGGAACCAATATACAAGGCAGCTTTGGCGTTCATCATGTCGTTATAACTATTGGTCATCGCACCATAGCCCCAGGTGTTCGCAACACCGGCAACTGTAGTGGAGTGACAAATACGAGCCTGATGGTCTGTATTGTTAGTCCCAAAGAAAGATACCCACTTACGAAGTAAGTAGGCTTGTTCATTGCTATGTTTAGAGGATCCAACAAAGAACATGGCATCTGGAGAATATTTTTCGCGAATACTTTTCATTTGCGCAGTAATTTCAGTCAGAGCCTGATCCCAAGAGATGCGCTCATACTTCCCATCAACCAGTTTCATTGGATAACGCAAACGATAATCACCGTGTCCGTGCTCGCGTAATGCAGCACCTTTGGCGCAGTGGGCGCCCATATTAATCGGCGAATCAAATACAGGATCTTGACGAACCCAAACACCATTCTCAACAGTAGCATCAACAGCGCAACCTACTGAACAGTGGGTACAGATAGTTCGCTTAACTTCAATCTTGCCTTTGCCATCAAGCATCGCCTTACTTGGCTCAGCTACGGCTTTTTGCACCAGACTGAGTTGACTAGCAGCGATACCAGCGCCAACACCCACCCCTGAGCGCTTTAAAAATGTGCGTCGGTCCATTGTTGGAACGGCAGCTTTTAATCCACGCGACAAGCTACCAATGAGGCGTGATGTAGAACGACTGCTTTGTGGGGTATTCGATTTACGAGTCAGACTCATATGGTGTCCCTGAGAAAGTTTTTTTATTTATTAAATTGCGTTTAAATTAAGATCAAAAGGAATGCTTAAAGCATGGTGCTTTCGTAGTACTTACGCATGTGCGCGGTTATTTTTTGGCCGTCTTCATTGGACTTAACGGTGCTGCCAATTTCTTGAATGACAGCTTTGCCAACGGGGGTCTGCGAGACCACGGCAACTGCACCAACTGCGGCGCCCGCACCAATAAAAAACTTCCGGCGAGACGACTTATTTTCTTTGCTTAAAGCAACTGTAGATTTAGCGCTCATGGCATGCTCCTATTTAATTATTCTTGATTTGCGTCAAGTGTAATTGGTAATTGCGTTTTTGACATATTTACATAACAAAAAGTTGTTAGTAAATTCCCTTTAATGCAGTGCAACATTAAATCATGTCAAAACCTTGCCCTTCAATAGCCAAGAATTCTCGGGTCAACGCGGCAATTGGGTGATAAAGATGCATCTCTGGAATGCCTTCTATTGAGTCGCATAATTCGTCATACCAGGGTCGAATGTGATCATTGAAAAAAACCCTTTGGTTTGTAAGGTTTGATATCTCAACGTCGTCCCCCGCAATGAGGTAACGCATCACTTCGCATAGGGCAGAAATGTGATCCTCGGTTTCTGTAACCTCTTCAGCAGATTCCAGTCCAAATTCTTCCAGCGCTTTACGAATATTAACTAATGGCTTTTCGTTTAGGTG
>CANBYN010000078.1 GCA_947373615.1 Burkholderiaceae bacterium
CGTCTGCAGCATTACCATTCATAGGCAAGTAGTAGATAGCTGATGAATACAAAAAGCCCAAATATGGTTTGGGCTTTTTGTATGAGTGCTTCACTGACAATTCATCGCCAATCTCAAGGGCGTACCTTTTCTTTGAGGTAAGCAAGAGATTCTTCTACCTGATCAATCAAAATGAGGCAGATATCGCCAGGATCTAAATCATTGAGCGCCGTATCAATGGCTAAAAATTCTCCATGGATTTCTTTAACCTGCTTGGCCTTGGTTGCACCGACTAAACCTTCTTGTAACAGTTTAAGGACTTCGCCATCTTCGCGGCCACGTTGGCAAGCATCTTGATACAAAATGACATTATCAAAAGAGTTACCCAAAATACGGGTGAGATCACGAATGTCTTCGTCACGACGATCCCCGGCGCCACTAATGACAACGTGACTCTTTTTAGGCTTCATCGCTTGGATTGCGCTTGCTAGGGCGCGCATGGCATCCGGGTTATGTCCGTAGTCAGCAATAACAGTGGCACCATTGTGCTCAAATTGATTAAAGCGCCCCGGCGCAGAATTGGCGGTACTTTTAAAACTGTGAAGACCTCGGGCGATCTTCTCAGCATCTAGCCCAAGAGCCCAGACTGCGCCAATGGAAGCCATGGCATTTTCGATTTGGAAACCGAGTACCCCATTTTGAGTGATTGGAATCTCGCTTACTGGGAAGCGGAATAGAATGCGTGAGCCTTTGGAGGCAACAATATAGGCGCCATCAAAGTAAATCACTTTTTTATTCTTGGCGCGATGTGCGGCAATCACCGGATGGTGCTGGTTCTGGGCAAAGAAAATCACGCGACCAGAGCACTTATCACCCATTTTGACTACGATGGGATCGGCGGCATTGAGAACCGCGGCACCAGTAGGGGCAACATTTTGCACAATCACACGTTTTAGGATTGCCAAATCTTCAACGCTGGTAATGTAGTTCAAGCCGAGATGGTCGCCTTCGCCGATGTTAGTAACGACCGCTACTTCGCAACGATCAAAGCCAAGGCCTTCGCGCAACATTCCACCGCGTGCTGTTTCTAAAACGGCAGCATCCACATCGGGGTGCATCAGAACATTACGTGCGCTCTTAGGACCGCTGCAATCTCCTGAATCAATCAATCGATGGTTGATATAGACGCCATCGGTAGTCGTCATGCCAACCCGATGACCAGTCTCACTTAGCAAATGAGCAATTAGCCGAACGGTAGTGGTTTTGCCATTAGTGCCAGTGACTGCGACCACTGGAATACGGCCATCTTCGCCCAGTGGGAACATCATGTTGACGATATCTTCGCCAACAGGGCGGCTCTTGCCGTAGGAGGGTTTTAAGTGCATGCGAAGACCGGGAGCAGCATTGACTTCTACGATGCCGCCACCTTGTTGCTCAAGGGGTTTGTAAATGGCTTCACACAAAATATCTACGCCAGCGATATCAAGACCGATCATTTGTGCGGCAGCAACTGCGCTAGCAGCTACATCAGGATGAACATCATCGGTTACGTCGGTAGCGGTACCGCCAGTGCTAAGGTTGGCGTTATTGCGTAAGAGGACGCGCTCCCCTGTTTTAGGAACATAGTGAGGCGTGAGACCAGAACTTGCCAAATGGGCAAGCGCAATATCGTCAAACCGAATTTTGGTAAGTGCGGTAGCGTGACCATCGCCACGCAATGGATTTTTGTTTTCCATTTCAACGAGCTCGGCTACCGTATGGGTGCCATCGCCAACCACTTGGGCAGGCTCGCGACGTGCGGCCGCAGAGAGACGGTTGCCAACAACTAGTAAACGATAGTCGGCGCCTGGAAGGTAGCGCTCAACAATCGTTTCACGACCAAAGGCTTGGGTGACAATAAAACCTGCACGCACATCATCTTCAGTTTGGATATTGGCAACAACCCCTTTACCTTGATTCCCATCTTTGGGTTTTAAAACAATGGGGCCGCCAATTTTTTGCGCAGCGCGCCAAGCATCATCCGCGTTAGTGACCACTTCCCCAATAGGAACTGAAACACCAGCAGCAGCAAGTAAGTTCTTGGTGAGTTCTTTGTCCTGCGCAATCGCCTCGGCAATTGCGCTGGTATCGCTAGTTTCTGCTGCTTGAATCCGTTTTTGTTTACTGCCCCATCCAAATTGCACCATGCTGCCTTCAGTCATACGGCGATAGGGAATATTGCGTTGTACAGCGGCATCTACGATTGAACCAGTGCTTGGACCAAGACGCACATCCTCATAGAGAGCTTCAAGCTCTGAAAGAGCTGCGGCTAGATCAAAGGGCGCGTCATTTAAGGTCGCTTGGATTAGGGTAAAGCCAAAATCAAAGGCCATCCGCCCAACCACTTCTTCGATGTACTCAACGACAACCTGATACACGCCTGCGTCAACGGTTTGAACTGTGCGGCTAAAGGTAACTGGGCAACCTGCTTGTGCTTGTAAGCCTAGCGCAGCATGTTCGAGTGCATGAGCCAATGAGAGTACTTCGTTATGACCTCCACGACGCATGCTGCCTAACTGTGGAAAACGTTCGCGAATCTTAGTTTCAAACTGAGGAATGGAATCGATTGAACGTTCTAATTCCTCGCAGGAAACGATGGCTTCTAAAGCGGTATGGCGGCTCCATAAGTTAGGGCCGCGCAACATGCGAATACGGGTAATTTCCAATTAAGCCCCTGTTGCAGTTGTAGCATCAGGCACAAAAGTTTCTGCACCTGCTTCAATAACATTGAATGGAATATCTAAAGCCCAGGCCGCAGCAATAGCAGCCCCTAAGTTTCTGGCCTTCCATGGTGAAGCGCTATCTGATTCAGCATGGCGTGGCACTGGAATTGACTTCTGATCGAGTTTGCCAGACTTCAAGGTGATTTGTTGCTTGCCGGTCAACACTACTCGACCACCATTTAGTAAATGATTTTTAATGACTTCAGAATCTGATGCTTCGCTAAAGAAAATGACTTCACCATCACAAAGCTCGGCCATCTGAACACACATAGGATCATCTGCATTTAAGACTGCAACCCCGTTAGGGAGAACTACGTCTACTTGAGTACGGACAACGCTAAATACTTGATCCTCATCATAGATAGCGTATTGAGGGAAGTTTGCCTTTGGATCAACATTTAAAACAACCCCTACCTGGCAACGATCGTAGGCAAGACCTTCTATCAACATTGATAAATGATTGTTCTCAATCACAACCGCTTCCACTGCACGATTGAGTAAAGTGCGGCGAGCATTTTCCCAGTTGGAACTATTGGTGTTGGGGATAGCGCGGTTACCAAAAAAAAGACCCTTGCTGCAGGACAGGCCAACATAGACATTAGTTAAGCGCAGGAAGTGGGCAATCATTTCGGCAACAGGGGTTTTGCCCCGTTCGCCGCATATACCCACTACTGGGATGCGGAAATCTACGCCTGATGGAAAGAGGTGGTTGGCAATTTCTTTGCCGACTGGCTGGGGCTTGCCACTGGCAGGTTTTAAATGCATTAATAAGCCAGGACCAGCATTAACTTCAACAATCGCTGCATTTTGCTCGGCAAGGGGTTTGCTAATATCCTGAGCTACCAAATCTACACCTGCAATTTCTAGACCAACTACACGTGCCGCTAATGCCACTTGGCTAGCAACCTCAGGGTGAACTAAGTCAGTTACATCAAAGGCGACATTGCCATTGCTCTGAATTAACACCTTATGGTCTAAAGCAGGAACGCTTTCACCAGTCAGTTTTTGGCGTGCAAGTTCAAGTTCAACAGCGGAATCAATGCGCACTGGATTGAGGGGGTGCTCTTCGGCTGTGCCACGACGTGGATCAGAGTTAATCTGAATTTGGATTAATTCATGAACAGTATGCTTGCCGTCGCCAGTTACCCATACAGTTTCACCTTTAGCGGCAGCAACTACTTTATTGCCAACCACGAGTAATCGATGTTCATCACCAACAATGTGACGCTCTACTAGGACTTCGCTACCTTCATCGATCGCTACTGCGTAAGCTGCCTCAATTTCTTGTTGGGTATACAGATTGATAAAGACGCCGCGGCCATGATTGCCATCAATCGGCTTCACAACTACGGGCAAGCCAATATCTTGCGCTGCTTCCCAGGCGTCATCTGGGCTCGTAACAGTTCTACCTTCTGGGGTAGGGACACCAGCGCTACGCAGTAGGCTTTTCGTTAAATCTTTATCTCTAGAAATCGTTTCAGCAATTGCGCTAGTATGATCTGTTTCTGCGGTCCAGATACGACGCTGTTTGGCGCCATAACCTAATTGAACTAGATTGCCTTCTGATAAGCGAATCGAGGGGATACCACGTTCTTCAGCGGCGTTAACGATGCAAGCGGTGCTAGGGCCAAGCAAAAGATCATCACCAAGTTCGCGTAGGTTTTCAATAATGGTTTGGACTTCAGTAACACAATCTTTATTGTCTTGAGCCAGGGCTAAGTAAAGATCACGTGCATATTTGAGAGCCGTTAGTGTGACTTCTTCATTAATTGCACTCACCATGACCTTGTAAACACCACGACGGTCTCCATCGCGCGCCTTGCCAAAGCCGCCGGGGATACCCGCTAAATTTTGTAGTTCAAGGGTAAGGTGCTCCATGATGTGGGCAGGCCATGTGCCTTCTTCCACGCGCTTAAGGAAGCCACCGGTTTCTCCATAGCTACAGCGATGCTCAACTAAGCTGGGGAGGGCCTTGACCAAGCGGTCATAAAAACCAGGGATCAGGTTTGAGGGGTAGTCTTCGAGCTCACCAATATCAATCCAAACCTCAATTACAGGATGGTAAGTCCACATATTGGGGCCACGGAGATGTTTAACGCTTAAGATCTCGATGGATTTATCTAATAATTGGGGCATGTGCTTGTATTGCGATGGTCTGCGTCCAGATGCTCTAGTGACGCTTCAGACAGTCTCTCTGTTTCTAGGAGTTATTAAAATCAAAAAATAAGGAAAAAGGCGTAAAAAGTCTTGGTTCAACCATTAAACGATTATGAGACCCCAAAAGTTGACAGAAGCAATAAATCTAAAAAATCTAGCTCCACTATACTTTTAAAGTCAATGAAGCTAGAAATCCTACCTTTTGCCCCTGAGCTGCCAAGCTACTGGAAGCCTGTTTTGGCGGATGCAACATTCCCTATTCCAAACTTGGAGGCATTGCTGGCGTGGGTTGAACTTGATTTAGATGTGGATTTGAACTTTAAAAAAAGCCTGCTTTTGCTAAGCGATCAGGGCTTATTTTGGACTGATGGCAACCTGTCTGAGACTTGGCCACTAGGGCGGGACGAGTTTTTAGCTCATGGGGATCATGCCGGAGTGGGGCATCTGAAGTTGGAGACAAGCGATCGATTGCTTAGATCTTGGAATTTCACCTTAGCGGTTAATCCGCAAGTTTTACGCCTGCAATCGAGCTTTAAACAGCTTACTCGTGCCGAAGGGCACAGTGCTGCGGAGCCTAGCGAATACGAGAAACAGGTCTGCCCTGTGTGTTTGAGCCCTAAGCCGGCCAATTCTGATGCTTGCCCAACCTGCGATCCTGAGGAAGATGCGCCACCATCTACCTGGACTTTGTTTAAGCTATGGCGTTTTGCAAAGCCTTATAAAAAAGAATTGACTCTGGGCTTTGTACTCACTTTGCTCTCAACGGGGGCAACCTTAATTCCACCTTATCTCACAATGCCATTGATGGATCACGTCTTGATTCCTTATGAGCGTGGAAATCCGATTGATTTTCATTTGGCTGGAATGTATTTGCTGGCTTTATTTGCAGCCTCTTTGGTTGCCTGGGGTTTAGGTTGGTGGAAGACGTACTTGCTTGCTTTGGTAAGTGAGCGTATCGGTGCAGATTTGCGAAATACAACCTTTGAACATCTACTAAAACTCTCTTTGGAGTACTTCGGTGGCAAGAGAACAGGTGACCTAATTGCCCGGATTGGGGCTGAGACTGATCGTATCTGTGTGTTCTTGTCGCTTTACGCTTTGGATTTCGCAACCGACGTTCTAATGATCACGATGACCGCAGCAATCTTGGTCTCTATCGATCCCTTGCTGGCCTTGGTTACCTTGGCGCCATTGCCATTTATTGTTTGGATGATTCATGTGGTGCGCGATCGTTTGCGTTTTGGTTTTGAAAAGATTGATCGTATTTGGTCAGAAGTGACCAACATCTTGGCAGACACTATTCCGGGTATCCGTGTAGTTAAGGCATTTGCTCAAGAAGATCGCGAGCTCAAACGCTTTGTAGACTCCAATAAGCATAATTTACAAATCAATGATCGGGTGAACCGTGTTTGGGGGTTGTTCTCTCCAACGGTCACATTGCTTACTGAAACTGGATTATTAGTGGTGTGGGGTTTTGGTATTTGGCAAGTCGCTCATCACAAGGTCACTGTAGGCGTCTTGATTGCGTTCCTTGCCTACATAGGCCGCTTTTATATTCGTCTTGACTCGATGAGCCGCATTGTTTCGCATACGCAAAAAGCAGCTGCTGGCGCCAAACGGATCTTTGATATCTTAGACCATGTATCTAGTGTTCCTGAGCCTATCAATCCAGCACCCTTAGGGGCAGTTCAAGGTCGTATCACTCTACATGGGGTAGGCTTTCGCTATGGTAACCGTGCGGTATCTAAGGGAATAGATTTAGAAATTGCCCCAGGCGAAATGATTGGCTTGGTAGGACACAGTGGATCTGGCAAGAGCACCCTCGTCAATTTAATTTGTCGTTTTTACGATGTTAGCTCTGGTTCAATTTCCTTGGACGGGCGCGATATTCGCAGCATTGCAATTTCAGACTATCGCAAACGGATTGGCTTGGTTTTGCAAGAACCGTTCTTATTTTTTGGCACCATTGCTGAAAATATCGCTTATGGAAAGCCTGACGCTACTCGCGAAGAAATTATTGAAGCTGCCCGAGCAGCGCATGCCCATGAATTTATTCTTCGCCTACCTCTCGGTTATGACTCCTTGGTAGGTGAACGTGGCCAATCATTATCTGGCGGTGAGCGTCAACGGATTTCAATAGCGCGTGCATTACTAATCAATCCGAATATTTTAATATTGGATGAAGCAACTTCTTCTGTTGATACGACGACTGAAAAAGAGATTCAACGTGCTTTAGATAATCTCGTAAAAGGACGCACTACGATAGCAATTGCACATCGACTCTCTACCTTGAGAAAAGCGGATCGCTTAGTGGTCTTGGATAAAGGTGAGATTGTAGAGATTGGTTCTCATGATCAATTGATGGAGGCGCAGGGTGCTTATTACACTTTGTATCAGGCACAACTGCGCCACGCTGCCGAACTCGTAGAGGGGGGCGCCATCGGCGAGAGTCTTGAAGAGCAGCAAGAAGAAAACTTGGAAATAATTGCCAAGGAAGTCGGGGGAGAAGTATGAATCAATCCCATCAGCTAGAGCGTGACGCTTTAGGCCGCCTAGTATGTATTGATGCTAAGGGATATCGACATATCGGGGTGCATCCAGTCAGGGCGTTTCCCATTACTGCGCCAGGTCACGGGATTGCCATCATGGATCAGTCGGGTAAAGAGCTTTGTTGGTTTGCAGATATTGCTGCAATACCTGAGGCTGAACTCAGATTGTTAGAGGAAGAGTTGGCAGCACGAGAATTTATGCCCGTTATTGAAAAAATTACGAAGGTGTCCACGTTCGCAACCCCAAGCATTTGGGACATTGAAACTGATCGTGGGCCTACTCGCATCCGCCTAAAGGGCGAAGAAGATATTCGCAAAATCGCCGGTAATACATTATTGATTGCAGATTCCAATGGTCTGCAATTTCTGATTAAAGATTCCACACAATTAGACAAGGCCAGCAAAAAACTGCTTGATCGTTTCCGCTAGTATTTTTTTCAAGTTGCCGCTTTAGCTCAGTTGGTAGAGCAGTTCATTCGTAATGAAAAGGTCGCCAGTTCGATTCCGGCAAGCGGCACCACAATTTGATGATAGAAATGGGGCTCTAGGCAATTGGCGATAACTATTTTAGGATTTATATACTAGAAAGACTAAATGGTCGTAATATGGATCTACTATAGGCGCATAGGATAGCCTAATGAAGGGGTATTGCCGATGATTCTGACGCAATTTAATGGTAATCTTGACTAGTTAAAAGCAAAGCTAAATCAAAGAGAATACGTCATGCATGTAACTACTTATCGTTGGGCCAAGAGCAGTGGCTGGGATA
>CANBYN010000079.1 GCA_947373615.1 Burkholderiaceae bacterium
ATTGCCATGGTGCTTTTAATTGCCAAATCCAAGATTCAATATCAAAGCTCTCACGGGTAGTGCTAGTCAAGTTTGCACCCTGAGCAATTTTAAGAACATCCAAATCAGGGGCTTGCCTAGAGATTGACTCTGAAAACGCTCTATTCCAAAATTGCCATCCACTGAGGGCCCCAGTACCTACGATGACTCTAGAAAGGTTGTGTTCTCTTGCGTAATTAATGATGGACTCGACTGCATCATTTCCACCAACAGTCACCGCTTTTGCCCCCATCTCCTCTGCCATAGAAATGGTTTTTAGAATTTGCTCCCTAGACTTTTGAGAGAGGTTTTGTAATTTAGGGGTTTCAACATAAATTGCATGCCATGGAATCTGAATTTGTGCCGCAACTCTAGCAGCACTTCTAATTACATTTTCAGCTTCGTCTCCAGGGCCGATGCATGCCAAAATAGACTCACGTGTTTTCCAAACATTGGATACCGAATTATCTTTTCGGTATTTAATAATTTCGCCATCCAGACGATCGGCCGAGCGACGTAGCGCTAATTCCCGTAACGCAATTAAATTTCCTTTGCGGAAAAAGTTTTGAGTTGCTCTTTCTGCCTGCTGTGGAAGGTAAACCTTGCCATCCTTCAATCTTTGCAATAACTCATCAGGCGGCAAATCAACTAATACAACTTCATCGGCAGAATCAAAAATATGGTCAGGAACGGTCTCCCAAACTCTGACTCCCGTTATTCCGCCAACGATATCGTTTAGCGTTTCAATATGTTGAACATTGATTGTTGAGTAGACGTCGATACCAGAAGCCAAGAGCTCTTCAACATCTTGCCAGCGCTTCGGGTGTCTCGATCCGGCAGCGTTTGAATGAGCCAGCTCATCCATTAATATTAAATCGGGTTTATCAAGCAGGGCTTGGTCAAGGTCAAATTCCTTGAGCTTCTTGCCCTTATAGTCAATTTCTTTTAAAGGTAGAACCTCTATGCCATTAAGCATGGCTATAGTTTCTTTACGACCGTGTGTCTCTACAACTCCAGCAATAACTCGCTTATTTTTGCTTTGCTCATGAGCAGCAGATAGCATGGCGTATGTTTTACCTACACCAGCATTAGCTCCAAAGAAAATCTTTAATTTGCCGCGACCAGACTGAATCTCTTGGCTCTGTATACGAGCAAGTAATTGATCGGGGTCTGGCCGTGACTCAGGCATACGGTTTAATTTCCATCTAATGCAAGATTAAGCTTTAATACATTAACACGAGGCTCTCCAAAAATCCCCCATTGGCGATCTTGTGTATTCGCTGCTATGAGCAGATTGATATTGTCAACGCTCATTTTTCGAGCCTTTGCTACACGAGATAACTGGTATTGCGCAGCTTGTGGGCTAATTTCAGGATCCAAGCCGCTAGCTGACGCTGTTACCAAGTCCATTGGTATTGGTAATTTATTTGCAGGATCAGCATTCTGCAGTGCCTCAATCCGTCCTTTAACTGCATCTGCTAAAGCTGGATTTAATGGACCTTGATTTGATCCACTAGAAGCAGTGGCGTTGTATGGCTGAGGCCCAGTTGCTGATGGCCTTCCCCAAAAGTACTTGGCATCAGTAAAATTTTGTCCAATCAACTCTGAACCGATGGCTTGGTCACCTTTATAAACAATACTTCCTGAAGCCTTGCTTGGGAAAAGCATCTTCGCTAATCCCGTGACGAATACTGGATATAAAACTCCAGTAATCAAAGTTAACAATACAAATAGCCCTAAACAACTTCTAATGATGGATTTCATTTTTGTATCCCTTATTTATTTCTTAGACGGTCAAATTATTGAAATAATTAAATCGATGATCTTGATACCGATAAATGGAGCGATAAGACCACCTAAACCATAAATCGTCATATTTCTGCGCAAGAGTGCAGCTGCACCTAAGGGCTTATACGCAACTCCTTTTAGCGCCAATGGAATCAAGAAGATAATGATTAAGGCATTAAAGATCACCGCGGATAAAATTGCTGATGAAGGGCTTGAAAGATGCATCACATTTAATGCCTCTAGCTGGGGATAAGTCGCCACAAAAGCTGCAGGAATAATGGCAAAGTATTTTGCAACATCATTAGCAATACTAAAAGTAGTTAGCGATCCACGAGTCATAAGCATTTGCTTGCCTGTCTCCACAACCTCAATCAACTTAGTAGGGTTGGAATCTAAATCAACCATGTTGCCCGCCTCTTTTGCCGCCTGAGTTCCTGAATTCATAGCAACTGCAACATCTGCCTGCGCTAAAGCAGGAGCATCATTTGTTCCATCTCCTGTCATAGCCACTAACCGGCCTTCTGACTGATGTTTACGTATCAAGGCAAGCTTGTCCTCTGGAGTCGCCTCAGCCAGAAAATCATCCACTCCCGCTTCAGCAGCAATGGCAGCGGCTGTCAATTTATTGTCGCCTGTGATCATAATGGTGCGAATACCCATTTTACGCAGTTCATTAAAGCGCTCCTTAATGCCGCCTTTAACAATATCTTTGAGTTCAACTACACCCATAACGCGTATTCCCTGAGAAACAACTAAAGGAGTGCTACCGCGTCGAGATACATCGTCAACAAATTTCAGAACTTCCTGAGGAAATTGACCTCCAAGAGATTCAATATGCTTTTGAATTGCACTAGCAGCCCCTTTACGAATTTGCTCGCCATTCATATCTACACCACTCATGCGAGTTTGAGCAGTAAATGGTACGAACTCTGCACCAATAGAATTAATTTCCCGCTCCCGGATATTAAATTTCTGTTTAGCGAGGATGACAATACTTCTACCCTCAGGAGTTTCGTCTGCCAATGATGCTAATTGAGCAATATCGGCAAGCTCTTCCTCGGTCACTCCAGTTGCAGCTACAAAACTCGATGCCTGACGATTTCCTAAGGTGATGGTGCCCGTCTTATCAAGTAAGAGCACATCCACATCGCCTGCTGCCTCCACAGCACGACCAGAAGTGGCAATCACATTGGCAGCCATCATTCGACTCATACCAGCGACTCCAATTGCCGATAACAATCCAGCGATCGTTGTAGGAATCAAACATACTAATAGCGCGATGAGAACTGTTATCTGAATTGGTGATCCACTACCACTTGCAGCAACACTAAACATAGAAAATGGTAGTAAAGTGGCAACCACTACTAAGAAAACAATCGTTAGTGCCACCAATAAAATAGTTAAAGCAATCTCATTTGGCGTCTTTTGACGTTTAGCATTCTCTACCATAGAGATCATGCGATCGATAAAGGTCTCACCTGGATTAACGGTTACACGAACCACAATCCAGTCAGATAAAACACGAGTGCCTCCAGTTACTGAAGAAAAATCACCTCCAGACTCTCGAATAACTGGGGCTGATTCTCCTGTAATAGCTGACTCATCAACAGAGGCAACCCCTGCAATCACTTCACCATCTGCAGCAATCACATCATTTGCCTCAGCAATAAAAATATCGCCTTTACGTAACTGCGTTGCAGAGACAAGCTCTGAGGCTGGACGGTTATCCCAATTCTCAGGAATATTGGCCACCTTTACCTTCTTAGCCCATGTCTCTTTCTTTAATCCCCGCAGCGATGCTGCTTGGGCTTTACTACGGCCTTCCGCTAAAGCTTCGGCAAAATTTGCAAAGAGCACCGTGAACCAAAGCCAAAGCATTACCCCCAGGATAAAACTAGAAGAAGCCTCACCTTCGCCATATAAAGATTGAACCCAAAGCATGGTAGTCAGGATGCTGCCGATATAGACAACAAACATCACGGGGTTTCGCCATTGAATTGAGGGGCTTAACTTTCTAAAGCTATCAACAATTGCTGGTTTTACTAACTCGGCATCAAACATGCCTAATTTTCTTTTAGTCATTTGTTTCTCCGAGAATAATTAATGAATCACTGGGAGCATTAATTGCTCAACAATGGGGCCCAGTGCAAGGGCGGGGACGTAATTCAATGCGCCAACCAAGATCACTGTGCCGGCTAATAAGACGATGAATAATGGGCCATGGGTAGGCATAGTTCCCTCATTGATGGCTATCTTCTTTTTAGCTGCAAATGCACCAGCCAATGCGAGAACCGGAACAATGACTCCAAAACGACCAAACCACATCGCAATTGCTAGCAAGCTGTTATAGAAAGGTGTATTTGCTGAGAGGCCTGCAAAGGCACTGCCGTTGTTATTGGCGGCCGAGGTAAATGCATACAAAATCTCAGAAAACCCATGCGCACCAGGATTGGCAATACCAGCAATGCCATCAACACTCATCACCGCAATCGCTGTTCCCACCAATACCAAGATAGGTGTAACTAAAATTGCAATTGCTACCATTTTCATTTCGTAGGATTCAATCTTTTTGCCAAGATATTCTGGGGTACGACCAATCATTAGCCCGGCAATAAATACAGCAAGAATTGCAAAGACAAGCATTCCATATAAGCCTGTTCCAACACCACCAAATACAACCTCACCAAGCATCATGTTCCAAAGTGGAACGAAGCCGCCCATTGGCATAAAGGAGTCATGCATCGCATTCACTGCACCGCATGAAGCGAGCGTTGTGATGCTTGCGAAAATACTGGAATCATCAATCCCAAAGCGAGTTTCCTTGCCTTCCATATTGCCCATAGCGCCATCCACACCCAGGCTAGTGAGGGTTGGATTAGCTTGAGACTCAAAATGAACTGCTGTGAAGGTTACCGTTAAGAAAATGAGTAGCATCGTTGCTAAAACTACCCAACCTTGACGCTTATCCCCAACCATCCGCCCAAAGGTAAAACACAATGCAGCAGGAATCAAAAAGATAGACAGAATCTGAATGAAATTGGATAGCGGTGTGGGGTTTTCATAAGGATGCGCTGAGTTTGCATTGAAGAATCCGCCGCCATTAGTACCCAACATCTTGATTGCCTCTTGAGAGGCCACTGGGCCCATTGGCAAAGTTTGCTGATCCGTCGAAGCTGGCTCAGTTAAAACTACGCCCTTTTCATCCTTTAGTGGTTGACCATCAGCATCAAGCTTAGGCGCGTCAAACTTAGTGATCTCAACTGATTTGATATCTTTGTATGCATCAAAGTTCTGAATTGAGCCTTGACCGACTAGAAAGATGGCATAAATAACTGCAATGGGTATCAGAACATATAAGGTAATACGAGTTAAATCAACCCAAAGATTACCAATTGTCTTAATACTATTTCTAGAAAAACCACGAATAAGCGCAATCACGACAACGATGCCGCTCGCAGCAGATAAGAAGTTTTGTGTTGTGAGCCCCAGCATTTGCGTGAGATAACTCATTGTTCCCTCACCTACATAGGCCTGCCAATTGGTATTCGTGGCAAAACTAATGGCAGTATTAAAGGACGAATCTGGAGAAATATTTGCCAAACCCTGAGGATTTAGCGGGAGGATGCCTTGAAATAGCTGCAGCCCAAAGACAAATAAAACGCCAAGGATGTTGAAGGCAATTAATCCCAGCGCATAACTTAACCAACTCATTTCGATGGTTGGATCAATGCCACATACTTTGTAAATAACATCTTCTATTGATCTAAATGGTTTTTTAGAGGCAATTGCTCTACCACTCATCACGGCGTCTATGAAGCCTCCAAGGGGATAAGATAAAAGCAGCAAGACCCCGACATAAAGAACGATTGTAAAAATGGCATGGGTGCTCATGAAAAGTCCTCTGGATTTAATAGTGCAGCAACTAGGTAAATTAAAAGCAATACAGCAGCTATGCCACTAATGATCTGAATAAAGTTCATTTTTCACCCCTTAATCGTGCGCAACCCTTGGCCAGACCAATGGTCAATGCAAGAAATATAAAAATACAGCCAAGAAACAGTAAGCTCATATCCACCTCTATCTAATTAGATGGTTTGATCTTATAAAAAATCATGTAAAAAAGTTATAAAAAATTAGGGAGATTTATATAAAAACCCCGAAAAAAGTGCTTTAAGAAGCAAACTTGGATATAACCTATTCTGGCCCATAGCAGTCATTTCCTCAAAAGGGAAATTACCACAACCCACCTTTAAACCCTAGATCGCTGAGTTGAATTGAGTTGATCAGCGTCAAATAGCGTCGAAACAACTCTGTTAATTCGGGGACCCTTGGTTAGGGCCTAGGTTGAGGAACCAAGAAAAATAAAGGCCTAGAGAAATCTAGGCTTTTTTTCTTTTTCACATCTTAAACAATCATAAAGTTAAATATAGCTATTGATTGAATTTAGATATCACTGCCCGGTTATCCGTTTTGCAAAAGAATTCGCATAGGCTGGCGATCTGAAATTCAACACCGGATCGTTGGTTGGGGCAATACCTGGAACCATCACCAACGGGTCAAAATTAATTTTTTCGCAAGCGCCACCTTGTTGAGGACTAGCTGAAGTAAGAGTCAAAACCCCGGCTTTAATTTCTTTTCTGCCAGCAGGCCAGTAGACCGTTGGATTAGTCTGTTCATCACCAGATTCTCCTATCGTTAAAACCATATCCCATCGTACTGGACCCGCTTGAGTTTTGGTCATAATATCTTGATCAAGAAAACGCGTTGGCGCGGACTTTAATTCATCATCGCTTAAACGCTTCACGCCATCCTGAGGCAAGAAACGCCATTTTACTAACGTCGTCTTATTATTTTTATTAATAAATTTAAATGTATGAATACTGTAAAAGTCACTATTAGCGTAACTGGCTATTGGATTATTTTTAGCCAAATACTCGCCTAAAGCCTGTGCATCCGGATGACTGGATTTATAGGCTGCGACCTTGTCTGGATCTGGCTTGCCAGTAGTCGGATCGGGTGTATTGGCAACCACCCCGTCGTAAAATGAATTCGGATTGGCCGCACCAAAAACTGGGACATTGAGCATCGTAAAGTGATGCAAGCCCTTATTGGGTATTTGAAATTCCAGCGCCATACCACGTGGATTTCTAGCGGTATCCGGAATTTTTAGACTACCACCTGCCAAGGAAAATCGACCGATCACCGGAATAGGTTTTCCGGAAAATAAAGGTGAAATCGAGTAGGCCTGTACGGCCTTATCGCCAATAAATGAACCGGCAACACAAATTCCATTAATGTGATTGCGTCGTTGCCCTGGAGTGACACCAAATTGCTTTTCAATGGCACCAACAACCTGATCCGGAGTGACGCTTTCCTCAGCATGAGAGGAAATTGAAAAGAACAATAAAGCCAAGACAACTGATAATTTGGTGCGTTGCATAAAATGCTCCCCATGAATTTTGTCTAGTAAACCATAAAACAGAAAACTCTACTTGAGTGAGCTTCTGATTTTAAGCACTCAAATGTGGATTCTATAGACAACCCAATGCTAAGAATTTGAAATTTTCAAAAATAAATCCTACGCCTATGGAATAAACCCAGCATGGATTGCGTATACCAAAAGTAGATCGACATTTTTACCTATAGGGAGATGCGCTTGAACATCAATAAATTAAGCCTTACCGTCGCAATGCTTGCCATTGCATTGTTGGCAGCCTGTGCCGCTAGCATGCCGACTAAGGTCAGCAATGGCGCCTTGGTTGGACCCAATGGCATGACGCTATACACATTTGATAAGGATGTAGCGGGATCTGGTAAAAGCACCTGCAATGATCAATGCGCAAAAAATTGGCCACCCTTAACCGCAGGGGGCATGGATAGCGCCAACGGTGGCTATACCGTTATCACGCGGGATGATGGATCTAAACAGTGGGCCTTTAAAGGAAAACCTCTGTATTACTGGTCCAAAGACAAGGCGCCTGGCGATATGACTGGCGATGGATTTAATAAGGTATGGGCTACCGCTAGGCCATAATTGCGTGTGACCTCGCAAGATTTAATCATCGCTGAAATTCCCCGTTTACGCCGATATGCTCGAGCATTAACGGTGAACCCTTCATTTGCCGATGATCTGGTGCAGGATACCCTCGAGCGCGCTCTTGGAAAATGGCGCCTATGGCAGCGGGAAAAGGATCTACGTCCCTGGCTTTTTTCCATCATGCACAATTTACATGTCGACGGGATAAGGCGCAATCACCGTCTTGATTATTGTGACGATGCAGAATTGGCGACGGTCACGCAACGCTCCACTCAAAACGATGCCCTGGAGATTCG
>CANBYN010000080.1 GCA_947373615.1 Burkholderiaceae bacterium
CCGCACATAATGCTAAAGGCAGGCCAAACAGCAGAAGGGAGATTAGATCAAAGACCACTGTGATGCGTGGAGATTAAGCCTTAACCAATTTTTGTAATTCGCCAGACTGATACATTTCAGTCATGATGTCTGAGCCACCTATGAATTCACCGTTGATGTAAAGCTGGGGAATAGTCGGCCAGTTCGCATATTCTTTAATTGCTTGTCGGATCTCAGCATCTTCTAATACGTTAACCGTGTGCAGTTTCTCAACACCGCTAGCGCGCAAGATATTGACCGCATTGCCGGAAAATCCGCATTGAGGAAACTGCGCAGTACCCTTCATAAATAAAACGACTGGATGACTGGTAACGATTTCTTTAATTTGAGCATGTGTATCCATAAATTCTTTCTAGAAAGACAGCCTTTTTGCAAAGGTGGTTTGAAAATAATGTTTTATCAATTTTAAGACTTTATGCAAAAAAAGGTTATTAAAAGTCTTATTTTCTGCCTGAAGCTACCCGATGGTGACCAGCTAAATCTAGATGGGTTTGTATGTGATTAAGCCCAGCTGCTTTCATGAGTTCTACAACGGCCTCTGATTGATCAAAACCATGTTCAACAGCAAGCAATCCATGAGGCTTTAAATGTGCTCTTGCTCCATGAATAATGGCATTTAAGCAGGTTAGGCCAGTAGATCCGTCAGTCAGGGCTGCAACGGGTTCAAATCGTAGGTCGCCTTGGTTTAGGTGGGAGTCATGGGCAGCAATATAAGGAGGGTTGCTTAATATAATGTCAAAAGAGTCGTCAGGCTCTAAGGCTTCATACCAACTACCCTGCACAAATTTCACTTGAGTATCAATATTCAAATAGGTGGCGTTAGTTTTGGCAATTTCTAAGGCTTCGGATGAGTGGTCAGAAGCAGTAATAGATGCTTGAGTGGTTTCATGTGCAATAGCCAGTGCAATTGCACCTGAACCAGTTCCAAGGTCTAGAACGCTGGTTTTCTGATTCAGCCTTTTGATTTCTCTCAAGCCAATTTCCACGAGTAACTCTGTTTCTGGTCGTGGTATGAGTACGCCAGGAGCAACATAGAGTTCTATGTTGTGAAATCCTCTTTTGCCAATCAGATAGGCTATTGGCACTCCAGTTAGTCTTTTTGATTCTAACTCTTTCCATTGTCTGAGAGCTTCTGGATTGAGTTGCATATCGTCTCGAGAAAGTAGAGCAGAGCGGGGAAGTTGGTAGTGTTTTTCGAGCACATGAGACATTAATGTTCGTGCTTCACTCAAAGGGAGTGGAGAAACGCCCAAGAATGAGCGCAAGCTTAAATCAATGCCCATAAGATATTTTAACTATCGCCCAGAGCGGCGAGCAATTCGGCTTGATGTTCGGATGCAAGTGCATTGCAAAGGTCATCGATATCGCCATCCATCATGGCATCAATTTTATAGAGGGTGAGATTAATGCGATGATCAGTAATACGACCTTGCGGGAAGTTGTAGGTGCGAATACGGTCACTGCGATCGCCAGAGCCGATCAAGGATTTTCTCGTTTGAGCTTCTAGTTGATGTTTCTCGCGTTGACGCGCATCCATGATGCGAGAGACTAGTACTTTCATTGCTTGTTCACGATTACGGTGTTGGCTACGGTCATCTTGGCATTCCACCACCGTGCCGGTTGGCAAGTGCGTAATGCGTACTGCGGAGTCGGTTTTGTTAATGTGCTGTCCACCAGCCCCGGAGGCGCGGAAGGTATCAATACGTAATTCGGCGGGGTTGATTTTCACCGCCTCAAGTTCATCTGCTTCAGGCATCACAGCTAATGTGCAGGCCGATGTATGGATGCGCCCCTGGGTTTCAGTTTGTGGAACGCGTTGAACGCGATGACCGCCAGATTCAAATTTAAGGCGTGAGTACACAGCCTGTCCTACTAGACGCAGAACCACTTCTTTATAGCCGCCAAGATCTGATTCGGCAGCGCTTACCACTTCTACTTTCCAACCTTGGCGCTCAGCAAATCGGGTGTACATTCGCAAGAGATCACCAGCAAAGAGGGCGCTCTCATCACCACCAGTCCCCGCACGAATTTCCAGAAATACATTGCGCTCATCATTCTCATCTTTAGGAAGCAGGAGTTTTTGTAGCGCTCCCTCAAGCTCTTCCATGGTGGCAGTAGCCTGTTTTTGCTCTTCATCCGCAAAATCCTTCATCTCGGGATCCTTGCGCATCTCTTCGGCGGCCTGGGCATCTGCTTCAGCTTGTTTGTATAAGCCAAATTGCTCTACGACTGTTGCTATATCGGAATGTTCGCGCGTGAGCTTTCTGTAAGCATCCATATCTTTGGTTGCTTCTTCGGAGGTTAAAAGAGAGTTAAGTTCGGCTAAGCGTGTGTCTAAATGATCTAGCTTAGCCCGCATGCTGGGCTTCATTTACTAATCTTCTGTTTTAGTCGGGTGCGAGGTAAACAATTTAGGTAATAACCTAATTAAGGCGTCACGCTCAGCACCATTTGAGTGTTGTAATGCATGTAAAGAGCCATGCAAAAATTTATTCGTTAATCCTTGAGCCATCGCATTGAGTACATCTTGGGGATCGTCTCCACGCATCAAGCGTTTCATCGCGCGCTCTAATTCAAGTTGACGTAAACGGTCGCCTTGTTGCTGAATATCTTGGATGATCGGGACGGCATTTCGACCTTGCATCCAATGCATAAAATTACCAACGCGGTCTTCAATAATGGCTTCAGCTTGACTGACTGCAGCTTGACGTAAGCTAGCCCCCTTTTGAATCATGACTCCCAAGTCATCTACTGTGTAGAGGTAGGTATCGTCTAAGCGTGAGATTTCTGGCTCAAAGTCGCGCGGAACAGCCAAGTCAATCATTACCATCGGTTTATGCCGACGTAACTTGAGAGCACTCTCTACCATGCCTAAGCCAATAATAGGCAATGAGGATGCTGTGCTGGAAACAATAATATCGAACTCATGAAGACGGCCTGGAAGTTCGGAGAGTTTGAAAGATTCCGCTTGCACATTTTGTTCGGAGATGGAATCTGCTAATTCTTGGCCACGTTCAATCGTGCGATTAGCAATGGCGACACTCTTTGGCTTGTGAGCTACAAAATGCGTTGCACATAAAGAAATCATGTCACCAGCGCCAATAAATAAAACGCGCTGCTCCGATATCTTTTCAAAAATACGCTCCGATAGGCGTACGGAGGCGGCAGCTAAAGAAATTGAATGCGCGCCAATTTCGGTGGAACCTCGAACTTCCTTTGCGACGGAAAATGTTTTTTGAAAGAGTTGATTTAAATAGGTTCCAAGCACGCCAGCACTATTAGCGGTGCGTACTGCATCTTTCATTTGACCCAAAATTTGAGTCTCGCCAATCACCATGGAATCTAAACCACATGCCACTCTAAAGGCATGACGTACCGCATCTGATTGGGGTAGCGAATAAATATGGGGTTCGAGACTGCTGGGGGCCAGTTGTTGGGTTTTAGCAAGCCAGTCAAAGGTGACTTTGTGTAGGAGTCCTGCGGCACTTGCGTCATTAGCTGCGCAGTAGACCTCAGTTCGATTGCAGGTCGACAATATGGCGGCCTCAGGCAGCCCAGCCTGATGCTCGCCAACTAAATGTTGGCGTAGATCATGCAACGCTTCTTGAAGAAATTCAGGGTCAAAGGCGACCTTTTCCCGAATGGCGACCGGCGCTGTGTGATGATTGATGCCGAGTGTCAACAACTTCATAATGGTGATTATAGATTTGATAACGCCACTAATGGGGGTAACAATGGGGTTTCTGGCTTTTTTGGTGATTGGGGCTCTATCTGGAGCATCTTCTTGGATTTTTTATCCTGGCAGCACTAGTGGCTCAAAGCCAGGAAAGTTCTTGGTGGTAATGCTGTTTGGATTTATCGCGGCCGCATCAAGCTCTTTCATAGGGCAGTACACCGGCTTTTTTCACTCTGGGCAAATGTTGGAATGGCTAACTGCCATCTTCGCCGCGTGCTTGTTCGGTGTCATTTATTCCGCTTTAGCTAAATAAATTGGTTTGGGTTGGCTCTACCCATTGAATGGGTGAGTTGTTATGGGCCACTAGCCACTGATTGGTTTTTGAGAAGTGGCAGCAACTTGCCTTTCCTCCAGGTTCTAAAAAAGGCCAATCTGTCTTATAAACCCCTAGGCCTGATGGATGGGAGGATTTGAGGATCAGCTGATCGGCCCCAGATTGGATTAAAGGAAGCTTGGCTTGGGCATGACCTCCCCAAAGCATCCAGACCAAATGGGGTTTGTGTATTGCTAAGGTAAATATCAATCGATCAATCAAACTTTTCCAGCCCAAAGAGGCATGACTACTAGGCGCCCCTAATTTGACACTTAGGGCAGTATTAAGAAGCAATACCCCTTGTTTAGCCCAGTGATGTAAGTCGCCATGAGGCAGAGTGCCAAAGCCCTCAATAGCAAGAGCCTTACTGATATTGCGCAACGAACTTGGAAATTCACGAGAATTTGTGATGATATTGCGGGGAATAGAGAATGCCAATCCTTGTGCAAGGCCAGGGGAGTGATAAGGATCTTGCCCAAGGATAACCACTTTGACTGCGGAAACGGGTGTCAGCTTGAGAGCTTTAAAGAAATTTTCCGGCTCTGGCCTAATGTTTTTTGAATCTGACGCTAAGGCGAACTGTAAATTTTTTTCTAAAAGTTTCCAGTTGGTAGATTCAAAGTAGTCGCCCAGCAAGACGCGCCAATCGTTTGGAATGTCGTCTTTAGAAAAAGAAGGCATCTTGCTATTTACGGGTGAGGAGTTAATTCGTATTGCATCGGAATTTGCGAAGCGTTGAGCATCGCCATACGCTCATGTTCTAGGTCATCTCGATAGAAAGAGATATTCAATGGCTGTTCTTCTAAGAGGCTGCCAAGTACCTTATCCCATCGGGTGCTAGTAATGCGCTGGCCATTAATACTGGCCAGTAAGTCACCAGAGGCTAGACCGGCATTCCTAGCGGCTCCACCTTCTAATACATGGGTAACTTTAAGCCAGCCTTGTGCATCGGTGTGGCGCATTCCCAGCTGTAACTTAATCTTTTCAAGCTTTGTGAGGGGTTTTTGTTTAAGGGAAACTATCTTTGAATTAATCCACTTTTGTAGTGGTATGTCTTCAGTGCCAAAGATATACCTTGATTTCAGAGTATTCCATGTTTTGGTAAATCGATTACCCAATAATGCATTCATTAATGCATCCAAGCCATCCTCAGCAATTCCATCCATCGTGACACCATGATTTTTCCAAATCAAGCGCATTAAGTCATCTAGAGATTTCCTATTTTTTGAGAAGGCGCGAATTTGCAGATCAAGACCTAAAGCAAATAAGGCGCCTTTTCCGTAATAACTCACTACTGCATTGGGAGTATTTTCATCTGCTTGGTAATACTTCGTCCAGGCATCAAAAGAGCTATCGGCCAAACTTTGCTTTTGTCTTCCTGGCCCACGCAAGACGCCATTCCAATTGTCACAAACTAATTGAAGATAAAGCTTGAGGTCAATGCGTTTGCTGCGGAAAAGCTGGAGATCATCGTAATAGCTGGTGAATCCTTCAAACAACCAAAGCAAGCGAGTTTGGTTGCGCTTGCTTAGATCGTATGGTTGAAAAGCTTTTGGTTGAATGCGTTTTACTAACCAGGCATGAAAATATTCATGGCTACATAAACCTAGAAATTCACGATAAGCACCCTCTTCAAATATCACACCATCTTGTGGAATTTGATCGCGTCGACATAGTAATGCGGTGCTATTGCGATGCTCTAGACCGCCATAGCCATTGAGGACGGCATTCACTAGAAAAAGGTAATTAGCGAAGGGCGCCTTTTTAGTCTTAGGCTCAAAAAGATTAATAGTACAAGTGCAGATGGCTTGAAGATCCTGCTCTAGGCGTGCTTTATCTACGGAATGAATGCAACCTTGTATCACCATGCTATGCGGTATGCCGTTAGAGATCCATCTAGCTATCTGAAACTCACCCATGGCAACTGGATGATCCAGTAAATCATCGTAATTTTGAGCAAGGTAGAAGCCAAATCCACGATTATTAGTTTTAGCTGCCCTCAGACTTGTTTGCACAGTCCAATGTTCAGCAAAGGAATTATCAGGCTGAATAATTGCGAGGGAGCAAGGCAGATGTTCTTGCCCCTTTACCGCCAGACAAAGACTAGTGGCATTAAAAAATGCACGTTCAGTATCCAAATAGGCGGCACGCACTGATGAATCATAGGCGTAGACGGTCGTCAAAATATCTACTGGCCCACTAATCTCAGGTAAGCGCCATTGATCGTTATCTAGCCGCTTGAGAGAAAGTTTTTGATTGGTGTTGCCAGCAACAAATGCTTCAATCGATTCAATATGTTTGCTGAAATCTCGAATGAGGTAACTCCCTGGAATCCAAGCTGGCATTTGCAAAATTTGACCTTCTGGGTCAGGATTAGAAATGTGCAGCTTTACCTTGAAGCGATGACCTTGCAGATCAGCTGGCCATATGGCGTAATGGATTGCGGGTAAGTCTGAGTTTTTCATCATGCCTATTTCAATGAGCTAAATTTCTTTTCAATATCAGTAATCTGAACAGCTCCCGGGAAGCGACTACCATCTGCGAAGAAGAGGGTAGGTGTTCCGGTGATTCCATAGGTTTTTGCAAAAGTCATATTTTTATCTAATGGAGTGATGCAGTCAGTCTTGCCGCTTGGAGGGCTGCCATTAATCATCCAGTCAATATATGACTTATAGGGATCGGCTGAACACCATATTTGTTTTGATTTTTGCGCAGAGTCTGGCGATAGGATGGGAATGAGGTAGGTATAGATGGTGACGTTATCTAACTGCTGCATTGATTTCTCTAATCGCTTGCAATAACCACAATTGGGGTCTGAGAAAACAGCAAGTTGACGACTACCATTGCCACGCACTGTTTTAATGGCATTTGCTGAGTTTAAATCTGCCCATTTGATGCGATTTATGTCGGATTGTCTTTGCTCGGTAATATTTTTACCGGATGCCAACTCAATCACTTCACCTTGAATCAGATATTTTCCGGCAGCATCTGTATAAAAAATATCGTTACCAACGATGACCTCATAGAGTCCAGAAATTGGCGCTGGAGAAACGCTTTTAACCTTTGCATTTGCGCCTAATTTTTTTTGGATTTCAGATTTTATTTGTTGCTCTGTTTGCGCATTGGCAAAACTAAGACAAACAATACTAGCAAGGATAAGTACGAGTGCAGATAAAAATTTATTCAAAATCAATTTCTCCTAAAGCGCGCTCAATGAGGCGCTGTTTTATAAAGTGAGTCTTGTTAACGAGCCCTAATCCCCAATTACGCAGATTGCGTTCAGTATTACTTGTTGCGGAAAATAATTTCTTGAGCTTGTCGGTTACCCACAAGAGCGCTGTGGTATCGCCTTGACGCTGGCGTTCATAGCGGCGAAGTAGCACCAAATCGTTTGGTGATCGGAAAGATTCTCGTTTGCCTAGAATGTTCAGTAACACTGCTACGTCTCTGAGGCCCAAGTTCAGACCTTGTCCGGCTAAGGGGTGCATGACATGAGCAGCGTCGCCAATGAGTACTACTTTTGGGGAAATTTCTGGTCCGATAAAACGTTGAGCTCGAATTTTTCTTAACGGAAATGCAGCAGGTATTGAATTGAGTGTAAGTTCACCAAGTTGTTTGATGATAGCGCCGTTAGCAATTGATGAGAAACAATCTGACCAATCGGATTGATCTAGTTTTAATAATTCAGTTGCATGCTCGGGTGATGTTGACCAAACCATAGAGACTTGTTTGCCAGGCAATGGCAGCATGGCAATAATATCGCCGCCTGGTAGAAACCACTGAAAGGCAGTTTCAAGATGTGGATAAGAGCAAATCCAATTTGCTACTACCGCACTTTGAGAGTAACTTTCTTCACTCGTGATAATTCCGAGTTCAGCTCGAATCGGAGAATTTGCACCATCTGCTGCTACTACCAGTTGAGTGCGAATATTGGCTCCACCTCTTAGAGAAAGGGTGGCACCATCAGCGTCAACT
>CANBYN010000081.1 GCA_947373615.1 Burkholderiaceae bacterium
GGTGATGATGGCTGTTGCTCCTGGAGAAATTCGTAAGGTGCATCGTGAACAACTCAATGCCGTGATCTACGGAGCTTTAGAAAAGTGATAAAGATAAAAAGCCCTGATACATCAGGGCTTTTTATTGATTGCTCATACACTTTGCTCTACAGTCTGAATTCTCGATAGTGCCTATAGAGGTTGGCGATTGAGGCAAAACCGAGAACGACGATGAGTACTGCCAATAGATACTCCGTTGTGAGATAGGTAAAGATACCCAGTTGAATCAAAATCACTGCGCCAATGAAAGCAGCGATAGAACCCAAAACGACCAGTTTGAAATTGGGGATAAATGCACCTAAGGTAATCGCAACAAAGACTAAGTAGATATCAGAAACCAATTGGTCTGCTGTGACAAAAATGGTATTGGTTAAAGAAGGGTTGGTCAATTTTCCTAAAACGGCAATCACCAAAATGCTGGCCAAAATAGCCAAGTTCAGCTTGGCTTTTACTAGAATCGCTTTGAGCTGCTCGTTCATGATTTAAGAGGTGTTGCCATTAAAAACAAAGCTCATCCCAAGCCACAAAAGAACAAAGGCAACTAGCACGGTAAAGCCGATCTTTTTTAGAAAGTATTCAAGACTGTCCATATAGGCTTCATCATTGCGACCAAACCATTGATCAAAGCGTTTCCAAACTAGGCGCCCCACAATTAGTGGGACAAGCATGGCAACAATGCCCAAGATGACTGTAAGGGAGGTATCCATATATAAAGCGACTACTTTCTGACTAGTGTTGTTTTGGAATTTTTAGTTCTTGCATGGTTGCTTAAGCGCTATTGGTCATGCTCACTGGGAAGTCATACAGAATACAGGGATTATCAACCAAGATGCGATTTCTTGACATCCTCCCCTCCCTAAAGGGAAGGAATTCCTACTGCTAGACGCTCATGCCCGAGCGCAAGAATGTTCTTGGCAGCGTTTACATTGCGGTCATGAACCGTTCCGCACTCACTACAAATCCATTCTCTTATTCCAAGTCCTGCGATACCTTTCGGCCTCGACGGTGGTTTTTCGCCACACGAAGAGCAGGTTTGGGTTGTATAACTCTCATTGACCTCCTCATACATCACGCCAGCGCAATCGCTTTTATATTCCAAGATGGTTTTGAGTGATGACCAGCCCGCGTCTAGCGTGGATTTAGCCATCTTAGTTTTAATGAGTTTGCTGTTTGCCACGTTTCCAACAAATATTGCCCCATACTCTTGAGTCAGCATGGTCGAGAACTTGTGTAATTGAAGTAGCGCAATTCATCCTCCGCCTAAACACGAAGGATTTCTTGCTTTAATTTTCGTTAAATTGGCGTCCGAAACCCAATCTCCTAAAAGATTGCACAGATTAGCATCGTAGATACGATTGGAGGGCTATCTTTACTCGGGATCACTTATTGCTGAGCAGCCCAAAAAGATCCTGAAATCCTACATTATGGGTGTCCCTGCGTGGTATTGTCAGGTCGTCATGACCCTGCGTGTACGGTAGATCAAGGCATAGTGCTCCATCGTCTAATCAATAATTCCCAAATGGTTATTATTGAAGATGCAGCCCACTTGTCCAATATTGAACAACCGGCGCTTTTAATCAAGCAGTGCGATCATTTATTGATTCTGTAGATAATCGTTGATAAGTGATTTTATAAAGAATATTCAAGCATTTTTTTGTAGTTCCATGAAGAGGAGTTTTATATGGCTGAATTATCAGTTGATCAAATCAAGACAATCCGCGCCAATGTATTAGGCGCCGCAGCAAAAATTCCAGGAGCACTCATTGGTCTGGGTATTTTGTTCATTATCTTAGGCATGATTGGGGTTGCGGGGCAGGTGCTCTTCTCTTTGGTATCGATCAATATCTTGGGAATTTTTTTATTTGCAGGGGGCATTCTCCAAGCCATCCACGCCTTTAAATCGGCTGGTTGGAAAAGTGTGAGTGTGCAACTGATCTTTGCGATCTTGTATATTGCTGCCGCGATTTATCTGTGGGCATTTCCAATTCCTGCGCTTGAAGCTATTACCTTGTGGCTCGCAGTCATTTTCTTTGTGACGGGTTTTTTGCGTTTGATTTCTGCTTTCCAACATCGTCATTTTGCTGAATGGTTCTGGCTGGCTTTATCAGCGCTGATCTCCATATTGATGGGGGTGCTCATCATGAATAACTTCCCAGCAGCTAGCCTCTGGTTGCCTGGTCTCTTAATTGCCATTGAATTGCTTTTGCAAGGCTGGTCATTATTATTCTTGGGTTTTGCAGCGCGCTCGCTAACAAAGTAAATCACTCCATTAACTAATTACGAAGAGCAGCAGCTATGTCTATGAAAAAAACCGATCTGTACAAGAATTTGGCCTTAGCTACTGCTCAGCGTATGAAAAATGCAGCCAAGACTCCAAAACTAGGCGCCGCCGAAGCCAAGGCAAAAACCAAAAAAGAGCTGGCAAACTCCAATCCATTATTAGCCTCTTTAATGGGGAATACCAAGACTAAGCCGAATCCTAAGTAACGCAGATTGAGATTTGAAAAAGATGAGTCAGGAGTTGCGGCTTGGCCGCCATGCAGTTGCTCTTTTCTTGCTTGCACATTCAGTTATGCCATGGGCGCAAATTGCGCCACCTCCTAATTACGATCAAAAGCTCAGTGATGTGGTGGTGAGTGCGATGCGTTCTGATACACCCTTAGATCAGATGTCCCTGAATACAACGATTCTGACAAAAGAGGTACTGGAGTCCTCGCCCGATCAAACGATTGATCAGGTGCTCAAGAATGTGCCAGGCGTTTTTTTAAACGATGTGCCGTACTACCAAAAAGACCCTACTGCACAAAGTATCAATGTTCGGGGTTTAGGGTTTGGTCGCACTTTGGTGCTCATTGATGGACTGCCCGCAAACGATGCATTTTATGGCACGGTGCAGTGGAATTTGGTGCCGATGTCCTCGATAGAGTCTGTCGAGTTTGTGCGCGGAGGAGTGTCTAGTCTGTGGGGAAATTATGGTATGGGTGGCGTCATTAACATCAATACTAAAACCCCTAAAAACAGCGCTCAGGAAATCTCCGCCAGCATAGGCTCTTTTGCTACGGGGAATGTCGCAGCATCAAAGGATTTAATTGTTTCAGACTCAATGCAAATGCGTTTTTCGGCCGACTATTTTTCTAGTGAAGGTTATCAGAATTACGCCATGATCTCGCCTGCGTCCCCCGGTAATATTAAAAACGGCATGGGAACGGACGCTGTTAAGAATTCCAATGTTCGTTTGCAAAATTACTTTAAGCCTAACCAAGACACCACAGCTTTTTTGAGAATGGGCTATAGCACCATGGCTGACTTAAGTACGAATTATGCGATTGCCCCGAACTTGATTCAAACTGCTGATGTCGCTGGTGGTTCTACCACCAAACTGGCGGATGATAAAAAAGTGCAGATCAATGCCTATTATCAAAATACCAATTTTTATAAGCAAAGCGGCTCTACTTCGACTTCTGGTGCCAACAAGAACTCGCCATATATCAATGCTAATTACACCGATCCCTATTCCACTGTTGGGGCTTCGGCTCAGTACACCCATGATGTCAATTTAGCGGGAGTCGATCAATACATTGTGGGGATCGATGCTCGAAATATCTCCGCCTCAAATCTCACGAATAATCTCAATTCCAATGGAAGTGGGGCGGTAACTACGGTAAATTATGCGCAAGGTCAGCAAAACTTTTATGGCTTATTGGGACAAATTAAATCGGCTGCGAGTGCTATTCCAATTGAAGCCACATTAGGTGCGAGACTAGATGCTTGGAATAGTCAGACGCCGACGTTGTATAACGCAGGCAGTAATGGGGCTAACCCAATCTATCAAAATATTTCCAATAAGAGCAAAACCCAATTTAGTCCTTCATTGGGTTTGGTATATAAAGCGACCAATGAATGGAATCTACGGGGAGCTGCATATCAAGCCTTTCATGCGCCTAGCATGAATAACACGTTGCGAAGTTATGGCTCTACTTCGGGAGGATATTTTTTCGCCAACCCCAATCTCACTCCAGAGACCATGACGGGTTATGAGTTGGGAACCGATTATCGCTGGAGCAAAGGATTTGCTCAGCTCACGGCATTTAATAACTACATTCAAAATGCCATCACCAGCTATAACTTATCGACTGCTTCAGATCAAGCGCTCTCCAACAGTTTGTGCGCCTCTGCTGGTAATCCCCAGGGATGCGGACTGGGAAAAGTTAATTACTACACCAATCAGCAGAACCTATTAAGTCGAGGAATTGAATTGCAATACCATCAGGATCTCAATCTGCATTGGGCGCTCGATGGAGGTTATAGCTACACGCGCACTGTGCTCACTTGGAGTGCGACTAGCGATCCGATCAATACCCAAGTCGGCGGTGTTCCTCAAAATATGGCCAATGCGGGCATCACTTACTACCCGGTACCTCAAGCTAGCCTGACCACTACCGTGCGATATGTAAGCAATTCTTGGATGGCCACAGGCTCGTTGCCAGTGCCTGCGTATGCGGTCGTGGGGCTGAAGGCCAATTACCAGGTGACGCCACAAGCTACGATCTTTGCTTCGGTAGTGAACTTATTTAATCGTCAATATGTCACTTTTAATATTGCCTCTCAGGCCACCGCTTATCAAGCGGGGATGCCTCAAGCAATTACCGTGGGTGCACGGATCAACTTTTAAGGAATTCATTTGGTGCGGTGCAGTAGTTTTGATCGTTTAAAGTGTATGCATTAAATAGGCTTTAGGATTTATCAAAGTAAAACATAAGCAATAAAAACAGAAAGAAAAAAGAGGAGATCAACCAATGAAACTCAAAGCACTGTATTTACTCATGTTCACCGCTGGAATGGCGATGGCCACAATCGCTAGTGCGCAAGCTCCTGCACCAGCACCAACTCCTGCATCGGGTATTCCACCTACTTGGGCGCAAGGAAGAACTGCTGATGGGATGAATCCATCATTAGCCCCAAATCCTCCGGGCATTTCAGCGATGCCTGCAGATGAGATTCCTGTTAGTAAGTTAAAGGTGCCTGCTGGCTTTAAGGTTGAGCTTTGGGCATCCGGTATGCCCAATGGTCGCTCCATGACTGAGGCACCCAGCGGTACAGTCTTTGTCGGAACGCGCTTTACCGGCAATGTGTATGCCGTAGTAACCAAAGACGGTAAACGTGAAGTGAAGACGATAGCCAAAGGCTTGCATCGTCCCAATGGCGTCGCGTTTGTCAATGGTTCACTCTACGTTGCAGAGCTCTCTCGCATTATTCGTTATGACAATATTGAGCAAAATTTAGATAACCCACCAGCACCGGTCGTCGTGTTTGATGCGCTTCCAAAAGATGAGCCGCATGGTTGGAAATTTATGAAACTCAGTCCTGATGGACAGTACCTGTACTTTCAAATTGGGACACCGGCCAATATCGTGGTGCCTCCTTATACCCATGCAACGATTGTTCGTTTAAACCTGAAAACCAATATTTTAGAAACCGTAGCTACTGGTGTGCGTAATAGTGTCGGTATGGATTTCCAACCGGGTAGCAATCAATTATGGTTTACCAATAACGGTCGCGACTGGGCTGCGGAAGATAAGCCAGGTGATACCTTGAATCGTTTAGTGCGTCCTAAAGGGATGAACTTTGGTTATCCGTTCTGTCATCAAGGCGACTTCTTAGACCCTGAGTTTGGCAAAGGTCGCTCTTGCGATGAGTTTGATAAACCGGTTTACAACTTGGGCGCACACGTAGCGGCCTTGGGAATGCGTTTTTATAACGGCAAGCAATTTCCTGCGGACTACAAAGGCAATATTTTTATTGCCGAACATGGCTCATGGAATAAAACTAAGCGTGTAGGCTATCAAGTCGTGCGAGTAGTGCTTGATTCCAAAAATAATGTTGTGAAGTCCGAGCCATTTGTGACAGGTTGGCTTGATGGTGAAAATTTCTGGGGTCGCCCAGTGGATGTGCAGATGCTCAAAGATGGATCGATGCTGGTATCTGATGACGAGACGGGTGCCATTTTCCGCGTGTCTTACGGTAAATGAAATTAGCGCTTAACACTAAGGCCATCCTCTGGGTGGCCTTTTTTACTGCCTTGGGTTTGTCATTCAATGCCCATGCGACACCACCTGATGCAGTAGCCGGCAAAGTTAAGGCACAAGCTTGCTTTGCTTGCCATGGAGAGAATGGTATTGGCATCTCGCCAGAGATTCCCAATTTGGCAGCCCAACCACCACTATCGCTCACGTATCAGTTAATTCAGTTTAGAGGCCAGCAGCGCAAGGGTGGGGCCATGGAAACGCTGGCCATGACTTTAAGCGATCAAGACATGCGCGATATAGCGGCCTACTATTCTTCATTACCGCCACCACCAGCAAAATCGGGTAATGCCGATAAGATTGCCAAGGGTGGGCAAATTGCCAGCGCTCAATATTGCAACTCTTGTCATGGTCCACAACTCCAAGGTCAAAAACACATTGCACGATTAGCAGGGCAATCTCAGGACTACTTAGTTACGCAGCTCAAAAATATTCGTTCAGGTGCTCGCATCGATATGGATGGCACAATGGGCAGTGCGGCGCGTGGTTTGAGTGATGAAGACATCGATGTTCTTGCTGTTTACGCGGCCTCACTTAATTAGTCCATCAACCCTTGATTAAGCTACTTCTTTGCAGTCAAAAAACCATTTCCTTCTCGTTGATTTTTTAAAGACCTTTGCTGCTTTAATTATCATTCTTCACCATCTTTCAAGTTATGGACAGATTGCAGAAGATGCTCGCAAAGTATTGCCAGGGTTAATGACTTGGCTCTTTGAATATGGACGATATGCCGTGCAAATCTTTTTGGTCATGGGGGGATACTTAGCTGCCCAATCATTGACTCGCTCTCGCGATCTACAAAACCCCCGCGCAGTGCTCAAGGTCATTTTGAATCGCTACCTCCGGCTATTTGCTCCTTATGTCGTTGCGCTCATCGTGACGATTGCCTGTGCTTGGGTAGCGCGCTTTTGGGTGCAAGATGAATTTGTTGGCCAATCAGAAACCCTGGGGCAGTTCTTGGCCCACCTATTTTTTCTGCAAGGCATCTTAGGTCTTGATTCCATCTCTGCTGGCGTTTGGTATGTCGCCATTGATTGGCAGCTCTATGCCATCTTAGCCATCCTCTTAGGAATGTTTCCAGGGTTTAGATCTTTCATTTGGATCTTGACTGTGTGTTGCGTAGCGTCCTTACTGTATTTCAATCGATTGGGTACATATGAGAATTATTTCATCTACTTTGTTGGGGCCTATGGCCTAGGCGTGCTGGCTCAGCTGTGTAAAAACTATCCCGATCCCTCAGTCAATCGTTTTTCCAAAATGGTTTTCTTCGCTGTTGGGGTCGTGATTGTGGCTTCAAGCTTTCAACAAGTTTGGCTTCGAAATATCTTGGCGTATGTTGTAGCGACCGCTCTGATCTTTTGGGGAGATTGGGCTTATAAAGACCAAAGGCAAGATCATAAACGTCCCCAACATCATTCCAGAGAGCATAAGTTGGTTAATGGAATTTTGTGGGGTAGCAGACGATCGTATTGCGCCTTCTTATTGCACTTCTCCTTTGTGCTGCTCGCAAACAGTCTTTATATTGGCTGGGGAATGGGGCAGCGTCACGAAGGAGTGATGGCTTTAGTCTTGATGTTCATCGCGGTAATCGCTAGTTGGATTGCAGCCAATTATCTGTATCGCTGGGTGGAAGTGCCTTCACGACACCTCAAGCTTTAAAGCCCCATCTGCTTTAAAACGTGGAAGATTTCGCGATATGCTTTAGGTGGTTTGTTCTGCTCTTTTTCTCTGCGGGCATTTCGAATGAGTGTGCGCATATTTTGAATATCCATTTCTGGATATTGCTCATTCATTTTAGTAAAGGCTTCATCATCGG
>CANBYN010000082.1 GCA_947373615.1 Burkholderiaceae bacterium
GCAAAAGCAAAAATTCCCCAACCATTACCTAGAAAGGTGAGCCAAGTCCATAACGTGTCTGGAAGTAAAAGGGTGCGTTGGTTGACTAACAGAAAACTGCTGCCTTGAAGCTCGCCAAAGTAAATTAGTGCAGCAAACCCAAGAGGGATAAGGGGTACAAACCAAACTAGGGTCGGAATCACCTTCCTATGCATTTTGATTAACGACCATTCACTTTATCAGCATCCTGTAGCTGTACTCTTACCTTATTTAAAACCTGATCAACAGTAATCGCTTGCATGCAAAGATTATCATGACATGGAGTTTTGCGATGGTTGGCAGCACTTACACAGGGAGAGCAGGCTAACTGTGCAGTGATAGCGATTGAGTTTCCAATTGAGCCATATAAGGCTGGGGTCTCTGGACCAAAGAGCACCACCGTTCTTAGAGGTGTCACTGCGGAGAAGTGCCCAGGACCTGAATCATTGGTCACCATCACATCAGATAAGGTGTAAAGCGGAGGCAATTCAGCAAAGCTCACTTGTCCTGCAAAATTGAGAGCATTTTTTACATTAGCGACTGATCGTACTTTGTCTACGTAGACAAATTCAGCAGGAGATCCGGTGATCAAAATTAAATCGTTGGGATAGTGTTGATGGACTGCCTGAATTAATTCGGAGAAACGTTGTTGTGCCCAGCGGCGTTGCGGCAAAAGGTCGCTTGCATTTGGGTTAATCAAAATCAGCCGATTTTTGCCGTGCGTATAGGCAATGCCGGCCTCTTTAGCCATCTTTTCAATACGAGTGCGAACTTTATCTAGGACAGTTGGATGAATCACTGCCTGCTCAAGACGTACTTCTGAATCGGCTATATGGATCTTACTAAAAGGGACTTCAACCTCTTTTGCAAACGCCGCATGAATGAGGGAGAGAAAATTTTTAGTGATATGAATATGGGGGTTGTAGTGTACTTTGCGTGTCAACATGAACCCGCGCCACAATCCTTCGCCATGAAAAATGTGATAACCCACACGGCGTCTAGCGCCACACAAACCAGTGAGTAATGCAGTAAAGCGAGAGAAGAGTTCAAGATCAATAACCGTATCGACGCGACGATAACGAGCCACAATCAAAAAACGCAGGGTGTCTTTGATGATACTGCCCAAACTAGAGGAGTCGATCGTAAAGATATTCTCTGGTTTAACAGTGTTTAATAAAGTGAGGCTAGCGCGATTGCTTTTAAAGATCAGAAAAAATAATTCTGCACCTCGAGCTTGAGCATTTCGCATCGCTGGATCAACTAAGATTGCACTACCCATCTCAGAAAGTTCAATAAAGAGAAGTTTCTTCGGAGTTTGCGGGCCCCGACTAAATACATTTTTGATGGTATCAATCAGGGCAACCACTGGACTGGCGATAGCGCAAAGAGGTATGCCGATCCAATGATCGATGGTACGCATAGTGTTGACGCTAATAGTCATAGATTTTCTCTGAGAAATTATTTTTGTTTTAGTAAAAAGTATGCTCCAGGCAGCACTGACAAGATAGTGATTGCTCCGTAGCTAATCGACGCCACTACAGTTAAGGAGGGGTTAACCCCCCAGAGAGCTAGCACCGAAGAAAGTGTAGCCTCACGCAATCCCCATCCAGAGATGCTGATCGGTAGCATTAGCAATAAACTAAGAGCAGGCAAGCCAATCATTAAAGCTTCAATTGGAGCAGTTACACCATATGCCTTCAGGCAGAACAGTAGCGTCAAAATGGTGAGGAAGTGAATTCCAATCGCCAATCCTGCTTGGGCAATATTTACTGGCCATGAAAAAGCAAGCTGTATGCCTGGCATTGCTTTATTCATGAGGAAGCGATCCAGTATTTTTTGGAGCAATTGCTTCGAGGGACCCCAAGCTAAGATCACGGCAATAATAAGACCTGCTAGTAACATCACTCCGATCACGGCGTAGCCTAAATCTTGACCCCAGGTAGCCAAAGTGGCGCCACCCAAGATCAGGCCAATGCCACCTAGTAAGTTATTTCCAGCCAAACCTAAAAGTCGATCAACTAAGACCATGGCAAAACTTAAGCGCAATTTGGGCGTAGCGTGATCAAGATCTACTGAATGATGCAATTCTTCATCCAATTTTTTAGTTTCACTAAGATTGCCAGTAGTTGTTAGGTGTGTTGCAGTGATGGCGCGATAACTATCACCGCCTAATGAGCTAGGTAAACCTTGATTGATAAGGCCGCCTGCAAAGTAAAGTCCGATGTATGAGCGAATGCGACGAGGAAATCCTACTGATTGCATAAATAAACCCCAGCGATATCCGCCGCAAACAAAAGCTGCCATCATGCAGGCTAAGGCTGCCAAAAACCACTGGGGCTGCATTTGAATATGAGCATCGAAGAGCGTGTGCCAATCAATGCCACTAGTTGCCTTCCACAGAAGTGCAAGGGATAACAAAATGCGAATGGTGGGCCAAGCCCGCTTAAAAATTGATTTCCAT
Organism: Burkholderiaceae bacterium; assembly: GCA_947373615.1. Classification (GTDB taxonomy): domain Bacteria; phylum Pseudomonadota; class Gammaproteobacteria; order Burkholderiales; family Burkholderiaceae; genus Polynucleobacter. Next base: position 2,480 of record CANBYN010000082.1, read on the forward strand.
CCAGAGTGGGTCTTCATGGTGGAATGGGGTTGTGAACTCATAGGCATAAGGATAATGCTTTGAGCTTCTAAGGTCTTGAATTTGGAAGAATTACTGCGATGACCCCGGGCTTCGCCAGTTATTACATAGGCTAAAGTCAAATTTGGATAAAACTCGTCCAAATCGCATAATTACTAGGTTATCTACTGGCTCACAGTTCTCAAACCCAGATTTGTTGCCCACGGGGGCGGCAAAGGGCATGCCCGACCAGTTGATGAGGAGGGTATTTGCCCCTGAGGGGAGCTCTCCAAACCAAAGGTCAAATTGATCTTGCCTCTGATCTAAAACAAATACTGGAATAGGTTTGGCGTACCAGGCAGTACGACTGCCTAAGGTCCAGTTTTGGACAGCGATGCCATCCACTTTATTGATTTTTGCAAGCTCGGTTGCTTTCTGCCCTGCAAGCTTCCATCCATAGAGATCTGCAATCGGATTTGTTTTGACTGAATCTGAGCTGATGCCACCAGACAAAACAAATCCAAATCCAACAATGCAGAGAGCTAGTTGTATAAAAAATAGAATTCGAATCAGTTTGCGGTGCTGGATGGACCAAGCTTTTGCAAGACCAATGCCGGCAAAGGGTGCGAGGCAAAACCATGCGGGGGAAGTCCAATGAGGAAGGCCGCCCCCTCCAGAAAGGCTTGCAAAAATAATAAAGGGGATCAGGAAGAAACCCCACAACGCCAACAAAGAATGCTTTGTGGCATGCATACAGTCCTTAAGAAAAAGAAAGGCCCCCAGAATGAGGAGAGGTCCAAAGACAGCAAGCTGAATCCCGAGAAAGGCAGCCAATCTACGCCAGAGCCAATCACCACCACCACCATGGGCAATTTGGTATTTAAATGAGATCCAATCGTTTGTCCAATTCCAATAGATTACTGGACTAATGAGAACTAACGCAATGAATGCAGCTAACCAAAAACCGATTTTGCCAATCCAAGACTTTCGGGGTGCGCTTAAGAATACGAGCAATACAGCTATGGCAGTGAAGGCTGCTGTGTATTTACTTAATCCCGCTAAACCCAATAAGATTCCAGTGAGAATCCAGTCACCTAAACTGAAATAATCTTTGCAAAGCCAACGTAGGCTCATTAACATCAGACCAAGACTTAATGGCGCCAGTATGCTGTCTGGAAGTAAGCCGATAGCAAGCACATGAGGCAAAGGTGCTGCAATGATGGCTAAGACTGCCATGAGACCGCAGACATTTGCAGGGGGAAGCGCGCCGGTAAGATAACCCGCATTGTGCCCCTGCATGAAGCGGTGGATTTCGAGTGTGACTTGATAAACCAAACAGCAGGAAATAATCCAAAGTAACTCTGGTATCAGTCGAATGAATCCCTCAGAGGAGGTAATGCTGATGAGTGGCCATTGAAGCCAACCTACCAAGGGTGGATGATCAAAATAACTCCACGCTAAGTGATTTGCATAAAGCGCGTAATGAGCCTCATCCACTGAAAATTCGATCGAGAAACCTAGGACAAAATGCACCAAAGCCGCTATGCAGATAGAGATTGCTGCCCAGCTTGAAGGTGATTGACGGTGCATGAATTGATTTTAGACTCACTTTTAAACTCGCCAAGTCAATTCTTTGGGACAATTAAGGTATGTTTAAGTGCACCCATCATATTTTGGTTCTCTGTACAGCGATCGCTCTGGCAGGATGCGCTGGTTTTAATAAAAACCCCATTCAAGAAGAGTCGGGCCAGGCCTTAAATGTTGATCAATTGCCCGTACAAGAAGAGCTTCCAAAGTTTTCTGCAGAGACCGCGCGTGAGGGTATGCCTAATGGTTGGAATTTTTACCGGATAGCGCCCTATAAAAAGAACACTGTTTATCGCCTAGAAAACTATCAAGGGAAAACAGTTTTAAGTGCGAATTCCAATACTTCTGCGTCCGGGCTAGCAGTTAAGTTACGTCCCCGACAAGCAACTAATTTATGGTTGCAGTGGGAGTGGAAGGCTACAAGCCCCATGCTAAATGCAGATAATGCAGATAGTTATACCGATGATGCTCCTTTACGTATTTTGGTGGCATTTGACGGTAATAAATCCAAGTTGCCATTAAAAGAGAAGATGACATTTGAAATGGCAAACCTCATTAGTGGCCAAGAGATGCCCTACGCTACCTTGATGTATATCTGGTCTGGTAAATCACCAGTTGACTCAGTTATTAATAATGCCCATACCTCGCGAATCAAGATGATTGTGGTGGACTCTGGTTGGGAGAACTTAGGTGAGTGGCATAAACATCAGCGTGATCTCGTGGCTGACTATAAACGCGCCTTTGGTGAAACTCCAGGCCAAGTGATTGGAGTTGCTTTGCTCACTGATACCGATAACACCAAATCTGAAACCCATGCATTTTATGGTGATATTGAATTAATACGTAAGAATCAAAAATAAATACTTAAAAATTTAGTTATTGCAGGGTGGGTCGCCAGCGTTTGAGCAAGAGTGCATTGCTCAGAACGCAAAAACTCGAAAGCGCCATTGCACTACCAGCAAGCATGGGTGAGAGATACCCCAAAGCAGCTAAAGGAATGCCAGTTGAGTTAAAGATAAAAGCCCAAAATAAGTTCTGCTGAATTTTTTTCCAAGTCCGCTTGGAAATATCAATCGCATCGGCTACTAATGTTGGGTCACCTCGCATTAATGTTATGCCGGCGGCTTGCATAGCAACATCTGTACCCGTTGACATTGCCATACCGACATCAGCAGCAGCGAGAGCTGGTGCATCATTTACGCCATCACCCACCATCGCCACCCATTGGCGTTGATGATCTTTTTCAGTAGCTTGGAGTTTGCGAATAATGGCTGCTTTATCGCTTGGCATGATCTGGGAAAAAACTTCATCGATACCAATTGAGTGAGCGACGCGAGCAACGGCAGATTTATTGTCGCCAGAGAGCATGACAGTAAGAATATGCATCTGACTTAAGGCATGGATGGCTTCTTTGGCATTGCTCTTTAATTCATCACCAAAGGCAATAATTGCGATGGGTGTTGATGGTATTTTCATGCTCATCAACACAGAAACGGTTTGCATAGCATCGAAACAAGCTTGTGCTTTCTCAACAATCTCTAAATGGTTGGGATGATTTTCCAATGAAGCCACGCTTTGTAGGCTCAGACTTTGGTCTGCCCAAGGGCCGGAGCTTAGCTTTCCAGTAATGCCTATTCCAGGCAATATCTTGCTTTCAAAGGGGCTTATGGGGTTAATTCCTTTTAGCTTGGCCGCATCTAATAATGCTTTTGCTAAGGGATGTTCACTTCCCAATTGCAAGCCTGCGGCACTTGCCAAAATGGTCTCTTTCGTAAACGAATGTGAAAGTGGAATGATATCTAGCAATCTGGGTTTGCCCTGAGTGAGAGTTCCAGTCTTATCAAATGCTACAACATTAAGGCGGTGTGCTAACTCGAGAACCTGAGGATCTTTAATCAAAATACCAAAGCGTGCAGCGACCCCAGTACCAGCCATAATGGCAGCAGGAGTTGCCAAACCCAGCGCGCATGGGCATGCAATCACAAGGACCGATACTGCTCGCAAAATTGCAAGCGAAATGGAGTCTAAGTAAAACCAATTTGCTAATCCAGTAATAAAGGCGATAACAATGACGCTGGGTACAAAGATTGCACTTACTTGATCGACTAATTTCTGAATAGGGGCTTTTTGAGTTTGTGCATCCTCTACTAAAGAAATGATCTGAGATAGAACACTTTCTACCCCAACAGCCTGAGCTTCGATTACCAACAGACCCTCACCATTCAAAGACCCTCCGATGACATTTGTGCCGACTAACTTTTTGACCGGCTCGCTTTCACCGGTGAGCAGTGATTCATCCACGTGGCTACTACCCAATAGGATCAGACCATCAACTGGAATACGCTCTCCAGGCAAGACGAGGACACGATCTTTTGGAAATACTTGTTCCAAAGGGAGGTCGTCAAATTGATCTAAAGCAGACCCTTCAGTGATGATAATTTTAGGGTTTAGGACTTTGGCGTGCTCTGGCCATAATTTTTGTAAAGCCCGAATGGCTTCACTAGTTTGCTGTTTAGCTCTAGCTTCTAACCATTTGCCTAGAAGCACCATGCAAATAATTACGGCTGAGCCTTCAAAATAAAGCTCGTGTGCCTCATGAGTGCTGCCCATCATTTCATAAAGACTTAGTCCATAAGCGGCACTAGTACCCAGTGCCACTAGTAAGTCCATATTCCCAACTCCTGACATTAGGGACTTAAACCCAGCTTTATAGAAGCGCCAACCCAAGAAGAATTGCACAGGCGTCGCTAAAAGCAGTTGCCATGCTGGAGATAGTGACCAGTGAATGCCGATGGGCATGAGGAACATCGGTAAAAAGAGTGGGGCGGATAAGGCGAAACCCAGCAAAACCCTCCCCAGTCCATCAGCACCCCAAAAGGATTTTGAAGGAGATGACCGATCAATTCCATGAGGGGTACTTAATTTGGCTTCATAACCCGTTTTTTGAACTACTGCGATGACATCATTAATTTCAGTAACGGAATTGGCATTAAAGCGGATTTTGGCCTGCTCAGTAGCCAAGTTAACATTCGCTGCCTCCACCCCCGGGATCTTAGCGAGCGCCCTCTCAACTCGGCCAACACAGGAGGCACAGGTCATTCCGCCTATATCTAGAGTAAATAACTGGGAATTGGTCACTTTTGGCGGCGGCATATAGAAGATAATCTACTGTATATAAGTAAAATTTACTTTAAAAGGCCCTTATGTTGAGCTTAAAAGCGTCTGGTATGACTAACCAAGGCTGTATTAATGCTTTAGTCGGAGCAATTAAGGCTCCGGAACATGCGGATCCTAGTACCCAAGTTGTATTGATTCGAACCGCTTTATCTGCTGCAAAGGCCAGCCAGCTTATAACAGATGCTGGCTTTCTAGATGTTCAATAGCGATTGTTTAGAATGTCATCAAACTTAACAAATCCCATAGTTTTTGCTCCCAAAGGATCGTGATTTATGTTCTTCAGTAAGTTAATGCCTCACGATGGTAATTTTTTCGTACTGTTCAATCAGCATGCTCAAAGCATCGTTTCGGCATCAGAATCATTTCTGAAGTTTGTCGAGCATTACAACGATGAAACTCTCCGCGCAAAATACACGCAAGAGGTCGACAAGGCAGAACATACTTGCGATGATGTTGTGAAAGAAGTGCATCGCCGCCTACATAGAACATTTATCACACCGATTGATCGAGACCAAATATTTTCCCTCATAAACACGATGGATGATGTGGCCGATTTATTGCAAAACGGCACTGAAGCAATGCATTTATATAATGTCAAGCAAATGACGCCTGAAATGATTCAAATGGCAGAGCT
>CANBYN010000083.1 GCA_947373615.1 Burkholderiaceae bacterium
CGACCGGAACGCCATAAATAGGAACGATTGTTTTGGAAGCAAGCATTCCTGGTAAGTGCGCTGCGCCACCTGCGCCAGCAATGATGGCTTGAAGTCCGTTCACCTGTGCATTTTCAGCATACTGAAACATATCGTCAGGCATACGATGAGCTGAAAGAACCTTGGCTTCATGAGGAATGCCAAATTGCTCGAGCATTTGGGCGGCGTGTTGCATCGTGTCCCAATCAGAATTGGAACCCATCACTATCCCGACTATTGGCTTCTTACTCATCTACCTCTCCAAACGCCCTAAATATCGACTAAGTATTTTTTAAGACCTCTATTATCCCCGAGTTAGACATGTTCAGTTAAGCGAGTCAGGGCTTCCCGGTACTTTTCAGCCGTCTTTTTGATGATGTCTTCAGGCAACTGGGGTGCTGGGGCTGTTTTTGACCAAAGCTTACCATCCACCATGGCTGTTTCAAGCCAGTCTCGAACAAATTGCTTGTCATATGAGGGTGGATTGGCGCCAACGTAATATGTTTCTGCTGGCCAGAAGCGTGAAGAATCAGCAGTGAGAATCTCATCCATCAAGACCAACTGACCCGCGTCATTTAGACCAAACTCAAACTTAGTATCAGCAATGATAATTCCACGAGTTGCGGCATACTCCGAAGCTTCCTTGTAAAGGCGGATACTCACTTCACGAATTTGATTAGCCAACTTCTCACCAATCAGCTCGACTACTTTTTCAAAAGAGATATTTTCATCATGCTCTCCTACCTCCGCTTTTGCTGCAGGTGTAAAAATTGGTTCCGGTAATTTTTGTGCATTCTCCAAACCCTCTGGCAATGCAATTCCACACACCTTGCCAGTTTCTTTATAGTCTTTCCAGCCGCTACCTGCTAGGTAACCACGCACCACCGCTTCGACCAAGATCGGTTTTAGGCGTTTAGCAATAACTGCACGGCCTTTGACTTGATGCACTTCATCGGTATGTACAACCGTTGCTGGATCAATCCCGGTTAAATGGTTGGGAATAACAGAGGCCAGTTTGTCAAACCAGAAATTTGCCATTTGATTTAGGACCACACCTTTTTCCGGGATTGGCTCCCCCATCACCACATCAAATGCTGATAAGCGATCGGTAGTGATCATTAATAATTTGTCATCACCCAGCGCATAGACATCACGAACCTTGCCTTTCGATATCAAGGGTAATGACTTAATGGATGTAGCATACAAAGCAGGCATACTTAACTCACTTCACGATCTGAGTTAATTTGCCGCTCTTGTATAGCTCGGCCATCTTCTCTAGGGGGATTGGCTTAATTTTTGAGGCTTGACCGGCAGATCCAAAAGCAATAAAGCGAGCCACACAAACCTGTTTGGCTGCTTCGCGTGCTGGCTTCAAATAATCACGTGGATCAAACTTGCTTGGGTTTTCAATAAAGTAACGACGAATAGCTCCCGTCATTGCCAAACGAATATCAGTATCTATATTAATTTTGCGAACGCCATTCTTAATACCCTCTTGAATCTCTTCAACCGGCACGCCATATGTTTCTTTCATGTCACCGCCAAATTTCCGAATCTCAGCAAGCAATTCTTGTGGAACACTAGAAGAGCCGTGCATCACCAAATGAGTATTAGGAATACGAGCATGAATCTCTTTAATACGGTCAATCGCTAAAATATCACCAGTAGGTTTTTTGCTAAACTTATATGCCCCATGACTAGTGCCAATTGCAATTGCTAATGCATCACATTGTGTGGCCTTCACAAAGTCAGCGGCCTGCTCAACGTCTGTTAGTAATTGCTCGCGGGTCATCTTGCCATCAGCACCATGGCCATCTTCTTTATCTCCTTGCATCGTTTCCAATGATCCAAGTACACCAAGCTCTGCTTCAACAGTAACTCCGATTGAATGAGAAAACTTCACCACCTCTTTAGAAACATCCACGTTGTATTCATAACTAGCAACAGTTTTACCATCAGCCTCTAGCGAGCCATCCATCATGACACTAGTAAAGCCACTCTTAATTGCAGACATACAAACAGCTGGGCTTTGACCGTGATCTTGGTGCATCACGACAGGAATGTGAGGGTAGGCCTCAACCGCTGCAGAAATCAAATGGCGCAAGAAAGCTTCACCAGCATACTTACGGGCGCCGGCAGATGCTTGCATGATCACAGGCGAATCGGCTTCATTGGCAGCCTCCATGATTGCCGTAACTTGCTCTAAGTTATTAACGTTAAAGGCAGGAAGACCGTAACCGTTTTCGGCGGCATGATCTAAGAGTTGTCGCAAAGATACTAAAGCCATGATGTCCTCTTAATGAATAGTGTATTTAAGGTTGTAAAGAATAAATTCGCAATTACTTCACATGAATAATTTTGAGAGTGTTAGTACCGCCAGGCTCGCCCATTGGTTCTCCAGAAGTCAATACCACAGTAGCGCCTTTTTTTACTGCGCCCCTTTTTTTTAAGCAAATCTCAACCTCTTGTAGGGCGGTATCACGATCGTTGGTGCAATCCAAACCAATAGGGGTTACGTTTCGATAAGCGCTTAATGCACGCTGAGTTGCAATCTTTGAAGTAAGCGCAAAAATGGGTATGTGGATATTGTGGCGACTCATCCAAATAGCCGTTGAACCAGAATCAGTCAGGGCTGCAATGGCATTCGCATGCAAATGATGAGCGGTAAATAAAGCGCCTAAAGCAATCGTCTGGTCAATTCGAGTGAAAGTTTTATCCAAAAAGTCGGTATCAAGTTTTACCGGATCGGACTTCTCAGCCTCGACACAAATTTCTGCCATTGCTTTAATAGTTTGCACGGGATACGAACCTGCTGCTGACTCAGCAGAGAGCATGACAGCATCAGTTCCATCTAACACTGCATTAGCAACGTCGCTAACCTCTGCTCGAGTAGGTACTGGAGCATTAATCATAGACTCCATCATTTGCGTTGCAGTAATCGTAAATTTATCTGCCTCACGCGCCCACTTGATCATCCGCTTCTGTAGTGCCGGTACAGCGGCATTTCCCACCTCAATCGCAAGATCACCGCGCGCGACCATGATGCCATCACTTTCAGCAATGATACTTTTAAGAGCCTTTGGATCAATTGCTTCAGCTCGCTCTACCTTGGCAATAGTTCTAATCTTTCCCACACCATATTTTGCGCTAGCCTCATCCGCCAACCTACGTGCGTAAGCCATATCGGCACCATCTTTAGGAAAGCTGATAGCCAAAAAATCAACACCCATGGCAATCGCCGCATCTAAATCAGCAATATCTTTTTCAGTCAATGCTGGAGCTGTTAGGCCGCCGCCTGCACGATTAATTCCCTTGTTGTTTGAAAGCGGTCCGCCTTGTTCGACGAGTGTAAAAATTTCTCCGCCTTTGACGCTCTCTACACGCAAAATTACTAACCCATCATTTAACAAAAGACGGTCGCCAGGCTTGACATCACCGGGCAGTTCTTGGTAATCAAGACCAACACGTCCTTGATTACCAAGCTCACACTCAACATCTAAAATAAATTGCGCGCCTTCTTTTAAGAGGATTTTATTTTCTGCAAATTTGCCAACTCGAATTTTAGGGCCCTGCAAGTCAGCCATGATGCCGACTTCTTTGCCAAGATTGGCAGAAATAATGCGTACCAAGTCATGACGTGCCTTATGGTCAGCTACGGTCCCATGAGAGAAGTTCATGCGAACTACATCAACACCCGCACGAATCATGTCACGCAATACTTCAGGATTTTCTGAGGCAGGCCCTAAAGTTGCAATGATTTTTGTAGCTCGAAGCATATTCAATCCTGGGCCCGTTCTGCCAATACTGCAAAGGCAGGCAAGGTTTTACCTTCTAGGAACTCCAAGAAAGCACCACCGCCTGTAGAGATGTAATCCACCTGATTTTCAATGCCGTATTTCGCAATCGCTGCCAAAGTATCGCCACCGCCAGCTATGGAAAATGCTGGTGAGTGGGCAATTGCAGCCGCCAACATTTTGGTGCCCCCACCAAATTGATCAATTTCAAACACACCTAAAGGACCGTTCCAAACAATCGTGCCAGCGTGAGCCAACATGATGGATAAACGTGCCGCAGCCTTTGGGCCAATATCTAAAATCATGTCGTCTTCAGCAACTTGATCGGCGGCAACTCGGTTTGCTCGAGCTAAAGGGGAGAGTTCATTGGCGACAACAACATCTTCCGGAATTGGAACATGCGCGCCACGCTTTTCCATGATCTCCATAATTTCCCTAGCTTCATTAACTAAGTCTGGCTCCGCCAAAGATTTACCAATAGGCAAGCCTTTAGCCAACATAAAGGTATTGGCAATGCCGCCGCCAACGATCAACTCATCAACTTTTTCAGAAAGCGCCTTAAGAATCGTTAGCTTAGAAGAAACTTTGGAGCCAGCAACAATTGCTACCAATGGACGTTTTGGGTTCGCCAATGCACGACTGAGCGCATCTAATTCAGCGGCCATTAGTGGGCCAGCACAAGCAACAGGTGCAAATTTTGCAACACCATTGGTGGTTGCTTCAGCGCGATGTGCAGTACCAAACGCATCATTTACATATACATCACAGAGAGCGGCAATCTTTTTTGACAGTTCCTCGCTGTTTTTTTTCTCACCCACATTTAAGCGACAGTTTTCTAAGAGCACTACTTCGCCGGGATTTACCTCAAATCCACCATCGACCCAGTTGCTTATCAAGGGTACTTTGCGATTGAGTAATGTAGCTATACGATCGGCCACTGGAGCCAAGCTGTCCTCCGGCCTAAATTCACCCTCAGTCGGACGTCCCAAATGAGAGGTGACCATGACGGCAGCACCTGCATCCAGACACATCTGAACCGCTGGCATAGAGGCTCTAATACGGGTGTCTTCGGTAATATTTCCAACATCATCCTGGGGTACATTGAGGTCGGCACGGATTAAAACCCGTTTTCCCTTTAATTGGCCAGCCTGGGCTAATTCACTCAAACGTTTAATTTTATATAAGGATTCTGGCATGTGATTGACTCGATAAGGTAGTTTATGGAGATTACTCCATTCTAAATCCTCTAGGACTATCAACCTCAAAGGACTGGAGCTCCCTTAGTGCCCTACCTGCTCTACAATAGGAGCATGGACGCATTTTGAGTCTAGGGTCATAAACCCTTGGGCTAAAAGCCCCGAATAACCTAATTTAATAGATACAAAAAGGTAGATAACATGTCGATGTCTGACCGCGATGGCTTCATTTGGTCCGATGGGAAGCTAATTCCATGGCGTGAGGCTAATGTTCACGTCCTAACCCATAGTCTGCACTACGGAATGGGCGTGTTTGAAGGGATTCGAGCCTACAACACCCCTCAGGGGACCGCCATTTTCCGCCTCCCAGAGCATGTTAAACGGCTATTTAACGGCACCAAGATTTTCCAAATGAATATGCCATTTAGCAAGGAAGAGGTTACCAAGGGGATTATTGATGTGGTTAACAGCAATAAACTGGAATCTTGCTACATTCGCCCAATTATCTTTATTGGCTCCCAAAAACTAGGTATCTCTCCAAAGGGCAATTCTATCCATACTGCGATTGCTGCCTGGGAATGGGGCGCCTATTTAGGAGAGGATGGTCTCAATAAAGGAATTCGCGTCAAAACCTCCTCATTCACCCGTCATTTTGTGAACTCCTCATTAGTTCGCGCCAAGGCTTCCGGCTACTACATCAACTCCATTTTGGCCAATCAAGAGGTAACTGCCAATGGCTACGATGAAGCCTTATTGCTCGATACCGAAGGCTATGTTTCCGAAGGGTCTGGTGAAAATATTTTCATGGTGAGCGATGGCATTATCTACACCCCAGATCTGGCCTCTTGCTTAGATGGCATTACTCGAGATTCCATCATTGAGATTGTTAAGGATCTTGGTCTTGAGTTGCGCGAGAAGCGTATCACTCGCGATGAAATCTACTCTGCAGATGAAGCCTTCTTTACAGGTACCGCTGCTGAAGTAACTCCAATTCGAGAATTAGATGACCGCACCATTGGCGATGGCAAGCGCGGCCCAATTACTGAAAAAATTCAGAAGACTTATTTTGATGCGGTGTACGGCAGAAGTGATAAATATAAATCGTGGCTCACTTACGTTAAATAATTTTTTTAGTAATCGGGAATTAATATGACTCAAGCTCAAGTTGTCATGGTGGACGGCAAAGATTTGCCATTACATTGCCCAACAAATAAAACTCTTGCCTGGAATTCTCATCCACGTGTTTTTCTGGATATTACAAAAACCGGGGAAGCGAAGTGTCCATATTGCGGCGCTGATTACAAACTTATTCCTGGCACCGAGCCACACGGACACTAAGCCTTGACAGCACCTCTTGCTCAGGTGCTGTCAACGGGATACATCACATGCGCGGTATTCTGATCATAGCCCCAAACTGGATTGGGGATGCCGTAATGACCCAACCCTTATTGGCTAAACTCAAACTTCTTTATCCAGAATCAATAATCGATGTACTGGCCAGTAATTGGGTGGCGCCTATCTATCGCGCTTGCCCTGAGGTCAATGACGTAATTGAGGCGAAGTTTAAGCACAAAGAACTTCAATGGGGTTTGCGAAAGCAGTTAGCAAATGAGCTTTCTGAAAAAAAATATCAAGCTTGCTTTGTCTTACCTAATAGCTTTAAGTCCGCGCTTATTCCTTGGTTAGCCAATATTCCATTTCGAATCGGCTATCGTGGTGAACTGCGTTATGGCCTAATCAATTTTGCCTTAGAAAATCCAAGCAAAGTAATGCGCCCCCCAATGGTCGAGCACTATATGGCACTCAGTCAACTAATAGAAGCCGACGACCAGAAATCTGCAATTAATGCGCTAATTCCCAAGTTAAATATTTCCCCGCTTGCACTTCAATCGGTGGAAAATAAATTACAAGCAGCTAACATAAACTTGAATTCTTTTTATGTGATGTGCCCGGGGGCTGAATATGGCCCTACGAAACGCTGGCCCACCGAATACTTTGCGAAACTTGCACAAAACTTAATCGCAAGCGATCCAAAAAATCAAATCATTCTGTTAGGAAGCAAAGGTGATCACTCTTTTGCTCAAGAAATTACACAGTTAGCCAACTCAACAAACAACCTACATAACTGGTGTGGCAATACCTCTTTAGATGAGGCAATTGCCTTAATTGGCCTCAGTAAAAGTGTAGTCAGCAACGATTCTGGTCTAATGCACATTGCTGCAGCGCTCAAGACTCCTCAGGTTGCCATTTTTGGATCTAGTGATCCCGCCCATACTCCTCCTTTATCAGAAAATGCTAAGGTCATTTGGCTTAATATGCCCTGCAGTCCATGCCATAAAAGAGAATGCCCCCTGGGTCACTTACGATGTCTAAAAGACATTCTTCCAGAGCAAGTATTCGCTACACTCAATACCTTGCAATAGTTATTTCGGGAACGTAAGCCATGCCAAAACTTGCCAGACTCTTTCACAATGCTGATGATGTTGTAGAGGCCTGGCGTGAAGCTTTACGTCATCGCGATGTTAAGGCTGCTCTGGATATTTGGTTAGATGATGACTCTATTACCTGCGTTCTCCCTGAAGGTCATCGTCTAAGTGGTCATGCAGAAATTCGCGATGGACTTGAAAGACTTCTGGCAAAACAACCCTTGTTTTTGGAGCCTATTGCTTGTATCAGCCACTCCGTTCTAGGTGCTTCTGTATATGACACCACCGAGGCTGTTCACTTAAGATCCGACCAAATTGAGGCTGAGTTTTTTCTCAACATTACTCTAATTCTTTTGCAAGATAGTCAGGGCTGGCGTATTGCTCACTT